>JASLCW010000133.1 GCA_030151765.1 Marmoricola sp. | reverse complement strand
GACGAAGGAGGAGTCGACCAGGAAGTACTCCTGCTCGGGTCCGCAGTAGGACACCACGTTGTCGATGGTCTTGTGGCCAAACAGCTCCAGCACCCGCGTGGCCTGCTCCGACATCGCGCGCTGCGAGCGCAGCAGCGGCGTCTTGTGGTCCAGCGCCTCACCGGTCATCGACACGAAGATCGTCGGGATGCACAAGGTGTTGCCGTTCGGGTTCTCCAGGATGTACGCCGGCGACTGGACGTCCCACCCCGTGTAGCCGCGCGCTTCGAAGGTCGCCCGGATCCCGCCGTTGGGGAACGAGCTGGCGTCCGGCTCGCCCTGCACCAGGGTCTTGCCGGAGAACTCCCAGACCGCCGTACCGTCGCCGACCGGCTCCATGAACGAGTCGTGCTTCTCGGCGGTCAGGCCGGTGAGGGGATAGAACACGTGGGCGTAGTGCGTGACGCCCTTCTCCATCGCCCAGTCCTTCATCGCGGAGGCGACGATGTCGGCGACGGCCGGGTCGAGCTTCTCGCCCTTCTGGATCGTCGCCGAGAGCGACCTGAAGACCGACTTCGGCAGCCGCTTCTGCATGACCGAGAGGGAGAAGACGTTCTCGCCGTACGACGCACCGGTCTTCTCGTCGATGTCGAAGAAGGCGGCCGGCGCCTGGTGGGCCTCGATCTTGCGGATCGCGCCCTGGCGGGTCGGGTTCGCGGTCATGGTGGTGCTCCCTGCGTGGTCGTCGACGAGTTCACGAATGTCGCGACACTGCGACTCGTGGACGACGGTAGGGCGCCAAGATTTCGTCGGTTTGTCCCCATGTTTCGGGCATGTAACAGATCGGCGGGTTTGTCCCTGCCGTTTTGGGGTCGTTAGCGTGGTCCCGTGATCGAGACCGCCTCCTGGGGACGCCGCATCCTCGCCCTGCTCGTCGACTGGCTGTTGAGCACGCTGGCGGTCATCATCGTCGTCGGACTCGACGAGTACTCGAAGCCCGGCTCCTTCGCCTCCGGGTTCGTCCTCGTCGTCTTCGTCCTCGAGTCGGGCGTGCTCACCTGGCTCGCCGGGGGATCAGCCGGCAAGTTGCTCACCGGCCTGTGCGTCGTACCCGCTGACGGGCCCCTGCGCCGGCTCAACCCCGTCAAGGCGATGGGGCGTCAGGTGCTGGTCGCCCTGGTGATCCCGCCGCTCGTCTTCCGCAACGACGGTCGCGGGCTGCACGACCTCTTCGCCGGCACGTCAACGATCACCTACGCCACACTGCGCACGCTCACGAAGTAGCCGTCCGTTCTGTTGCGGCTGCCTGTCGGGCACGCCCAACGTTTTCACACCTCCTGCAGGAAATCCGGCACCGAGATCCTGCGAGCGGTGTGAAACGTTGAAGGCAGATTGCGTCCGAAGCGTCAGTAACCGACGAGCTCTGGTCGGGCGTCGATCGCCTTGAGAGGTTGGCCAAGCCCGTCGATCGTGACCGTGCCGGGGATGGTCTGCCACGCACCGGCGTGGGCGTCTCGATGCGGACGGTCAACCGGCACGGCACCTGTGGAAAACGAAGATCGGGGTGGATCACTGCCACTATCGCGCAGTGATCCACCCCGATCACGTGAATCTGGCGGCCAGCTGAGTCAGCGACCGCGCAGGTTGCCGCGCTGGCCCTTCATCGAAGTCGGGACCGGGCCACGGGGGAGCGGGACCTTCGGACGCTGGGCGTCGAGGGCGCGCAGCCGCTGGCGGAGCTCGGTGATCTCGCCCGGCTTCACCTGACGGCCGAGCTTCTGGACGTGGCGGACCAGCTTGTTGAGGGGGACCTGGCCCTCCTCCTTGCCGACGATGATGTCCGTGACGGGGTAGTCGCCCGCGACGCGCTCGTGCTTCTTGTGCTCACTGATGAGCAGGGCCTTGACCCGCGCCGGGTTGCCCTCGGCGACCAGAACGATGCCCGGAGGGCCGACGACGCGGTGGACCATGTCCTGCTGCTTCGTGAAGCCGACGACCTCCTCGATCACCCAACCGCGGCGCAGCATCGTGAGGGCACGAGCCGCGGCGCCGAGCTGGCCGTCGAGACGCCGGAACGCCGCCTTCTGCGCGCGCCGCCCGAAGACGATCATCAGGGCCAGCAGGCCGATGAGGAACGAACCGATGATGCTGAGGATCATCTTGAAGGTGCCGCCACCCGGCAGCACCTGGAAGAGCAGGAAGCCGAGACCGCCAGCGATCAGGAACGAACCCAACAGCCACCAACGGATGGCCGGGTCGACCTCCCGAGACATCTTGTAGGTCTCGAGGATCTGCCGGCGGCGGCTCATCGTGGACGGGTCGAGGGGCGTGTTCGACATGGGGTGCTGCAGTCTCCTCGGACGGAAGTTCAGGCGGTCATCAAACGGTGACGTCGGCACGCGCTTCGCGCGCGTCCATCGCCTGACGATACAGACGACCGGCCCGGTACGACGAACGCACGAGCGGGCCCGAGAGGACTCCGGCGAATCCGATCTCCTCGGCCTCGGCTGCGAGCTCGACGAACTCCTCGGGCTTGACCCACCGCTCGACCGGGTGGTGGCGCGGGGAGGGCCGCAGATATTGGGTGATCGTGATCAGCTCGGTCCCGGCCTCGTGCAGGTCGCGGAGCGCCTGGGAGACCTCTTCGCGGGTCTCGCCCATGCCGAGGATCAGGT
>JASLCW010000130.1 GCA_030151765.1 Marmoricola sp. | reverse complement strand
CGGGATGCAGAAGGTCTTGTGCAGGTTCAGGTGCGAGACGTCGCCGCCGAACTTGCCCGGCTGGGCGTGTCCGAGCAGCGCGTTGAAGTTCGCTCCGTCGACGTACACCTGGCCGCCCGCGTCGTGCACGATCTGGCACAGCTCGGTGATGGTGTCCTCGTAGGCGCCGTGCGTCGACGGGTAGGTGACCATGATCGCGGCGACGGCGTCGCCGTGCTCGGCGCACTTGGCGCGCAGGTCGTCCAAGTCGACGGCACCGGTGTCCGTGGAGGCGACCACGACGACCTTCATGCCGGCCATCACGGCCGAGGCGGCGTTGGTGCCGTGGGCGGAGGCCGGGATCAGGCAGACGGTGCGCTGCTCGTCACCACGGGATCGGTGGTAGCCGCGGATGGCCAGCAGGCCGGCGAGCTCACCCTGGGAGCCGGCATTGGGCTGGATCGAGACCCGGTCGTAGCCGGTGACGATGGTCAGCCAGCCCTCCAGGTCCTCGACCAGGCGGCGATAGCCCTCGGCGTCCTCGGCGGGCGCGAACGGGTGCAGGTCGGCGAAGCCCGGCAGGCTCACCGGCTCCATCTCGGTCGTCGCATTGAGCTTCATCGTGCACGAGCCGAGCGGGATCATGCCGCGGTCGAGCGCGTAGTCGCGCGCCGAGAGCTTGCGCAGGTAGCGCAGCATGGCGGTCTCGGAGCGGTGCGCGTGGAAGACCGGGTGTTCGAGATAGGAGGTCGTCCGGGCCAGCCCCTCCGGCAGCGCACTGACCGGCTCGACCGCCGCGGGGGTCACCTCGAAGGCGGCGTGCAGCGACTTCAGGGTGCCCGCGCCGGCGGTCTCTCCGAAGGAGATCCCGACGGTGTCCGCGTCCACGAGCCGCAGGTGCAGCCCGTTGTCGCGCGCTGCCGCGACCACGGCGGCGGCACGACCGGGAGCGGCCACGGTGAAGCTGTCGAAGAAGGACTCGGTCAGCACCTCGTGGCCGGCCTCGCGCAGCGACGCGGCGGCGCGCGCGGCCAGCTCGTGGATGTCGGTGGCGATCCGGCGCAGTCCCTCGGGGCCGTGGTAGACGGCGTACATGCTCGCCACGACGGCGAGCAGCACCTGGGCGGTGCAGATGTTGGAGGTCGCCTTGTCGCGGCGGATGTGCTGTTCGCGGGTCTGCAAGGACAGCCGGTACGCCGGCCGCCCGGCGGCGTCCTTCGACACACCCACGAGGCGGCCGGGCAGGTGCCTCTCCAGGCCCGAGCGGACCGACATGTAGCCGGCGTGCGGGCCACCGTAGAAGAGCGGGACGCCGAAGCGCTGCGAGGAGCCCACCGCGACATCGGCGCCGAGCGATCCCGGGGACTCGATGAGGGTCAGCGCCAGCAGGTCCGCGGCGACGACCGCGAGGGCATTGCGCCGGTGCGCCTCCTCGATGACCGCGCGCGGGTCCCAGAGCCGACCGGAGGCACCCGGGTACTGGACCAGGACTCCGCTCAGCTCACCCTCGGGCAGGCCCTGGCTCAGTTCGGCGACGACGACCTCGATGCCCATCGCCTCGGCGCGGGTCTGCACGACCGCGATGGTCTGCGGAAGCGTGTCCGCATCGACGACGAAGGGACCGGAGGCATTGCGGTTGGCGCGTCGTACGAGCGTCATGGCCTCGGCCGCCGCGGTGCCCTCGTCGAGCAGCGAGGCATTGGCCGTGGGCAGGCCGGTCAGGTCCCCGATCACGGTCTGGAAGTTCAGCAGCGCCTCGAGGCGGCCCTGGCTGATCTCCGGCTGGTACGGCGTGTACGCGGTGTACCAGGAGGGGTCCTCGAGGACATTGCGCCGGATCACCGGCGGGGTGATCGTCGCGTGATAGCCCAGGCCGATCATCGACTCGAGCGGATTGTTGCGACCGGCCAGCGCGCGCAGCTCCGCGGCCGCCTCACTCTCGGAGGCGGCGACCGGCAGACCGCTGGCCGCGCCGAGCGAGCGCTGGATGCTCTCCGGGACCGCGGCTGCCATCAGTGCGTCGAGGCTGTCGAAGCCGACCTGCTTGAGCATGTGGGTGATCGCGGCGTCGTCGGCACCGATGTGGCGGCTAACAAAGGGGTCGGACATGAGGCTCCCAGGTCGCGGTAGGTCGCCTCCCCCTCAGTCGGCCGGGATGGCCTCCAGAGTTGCCTCGCCCGCGCGGTCCTGGCGCCTGAGAGCTTGTCGGGGAGGAGTTGCCCCTTCGGCGCTCCGGTACGTCGCGATCAGCTGCGATCGGACGCCGGAGACTCTCCCGTGCGGGTTTGTCAGCAGTACAAAAATACCAGCCCCGGAGGTCCGATGCGGACTTCCGGGGCTGGGACGAGAAGGGTGGGCTCAGCCTGCTGCGCGGGCGCGGCGGCGCGCGGCGAGCTCGTCACCGGCGGTCTCGACCTCGTTCGACTCGGTACGCTCGGCGGGGAGCTCGGCGAGCGAGCCCTCGATCTCGCGCCAGACGCCGCCGATCGCGATGCCGAAGACACCCTGACCGCCCTGGAGCAGGTCGATGACCTCGTCATTGCTGGTGCACTCGTAGACGCTGGCCCCGTCGCTCATCAGCGTGACCTGGGTCAGGTCGTCGGTACCGCGCTTGCGCAGGTGCGCCACCGCGGTACGGATCTGCTGGAGGGAGATGCCGGCGTCGAGGAGACGCTTGATCACCTTCAGCAGCAGGATGTCGCGGAAGCCGTAGAGACGCTGCGTGCCCGAGCCTCCGGCACTGCGCACGGTCGGCTCGACCAGCCCGGTGCGGGCCCAGTAGTCGAGCTGGCGGTAGGTGATGCCGGCCGCGTTGCACGCGACCGGGCCGCGGAAGCCCAGGTCGTCGGGCAGCGGCGAGACGTCGTCGTCGAAGAGCAGGCCCTGCTCGTCGGCCGCCGCCGTCGCGTCGATCCCGGCCTGGATCTCTGCTGCGTCCGGTCCGACGGCATGCACGCCGTCTCCACTGTTGTCCGTCATTGCGACCTCCGAAGTCCCTCCGCTGAGCGTAACCCCGGGGGAAGTCCCTGAACAGGACAGAGTTACAACGAAGACATTCGAACCGTAAACCTCGACTTGAGGGTGGGTCAAAGACCCACCCGGCGTGTCGCCCCAGCTTCAACCTCAACTTGAGGGTTCAGGTTCAGGACTGCGGGGGTACGTCGAAGTCCTCCGGTGAGACGTGATCGAGGAATTCGCGGAACTGCTCGACGGTCTCCTCCTCGGCCACCGGGACCGGGATTCCGGCCTCGGCCAGGACCTCTTCGGCGCACACGACACGGGCACCTGTCCGCAGCGCCACTGCCAGGGCGTCGGAGGGTCGCGCCTCCACGGAGACGCCCGAGGCGAAGTGCACCTCGGCGAAGAAGACATCGTTCTGGAGGGCGGTGATACGGACCTCGGCCACCTCGTTGCCGGTCGCCGCGATGACATCGCGCAGCAGATCGTGCGTCAGCGGCCGCGGCGGTACGACGCCCTGCTGGGCGAAGGCGATCGCGGTGGCCTCCACGGCGCCGATCCAGATCGGCAGATAGCGCTCCCCCGCGGACTCGCGGAGCAGGACGATCGGATTGTTCGTGGGCATCTCCACGCGAACCCCGACAACTTCCATCTCGGCCACATGGCCACCCTACTGCGCGAGCGGGCATGCGCTCCGGTCAGCGGGGGGAACGCAGACCGGTGCGCACCAGGGCGGCGTGCAGCCGGACCGACAGTGCGGCGATCTCGCCCACCGCCTGGTCGGCACGTCCTTCGGCACCGTCCTCCCGGCTGCGCCGGATCGGTGCCACCACCTGCTCGACCAGCCCGACCTCGCGGTCGGCCGCGGTCTTGAAGGCGCGCAGATGCCGCGGCTCCAGCCCGAAACCGGCGAGCTCACCGGCGAGCCGGGCGACCAGCAGGGCGTCGGAGTCGTAGTAGCGGGCTCCGGCGCGGATCTTGATCAGGCCGTAGGTCTCGAGCTGGTCCAGCAGCTCCTCATCGATCTCGGCCGTCTTGAGCAGCTCGCGTCGCGAGATCCGGACATTCTCGACCGGGGTGGAGAAGCTACCCGGCGCCGGCGCCGCGGGACCCATCGTGAGATCGGCGGGAACCGTCGGGCCGGGGTACACCTGGGGCGGCTCCAGACCACGGTCGATCGCGTCGAGGTGCTCCGAGATCACCTTCAACGGGAGGTGATACTGCCGCTGCATCGTGATGATGTAGCGGAGCCGGTCCATGTCCTCGGTGGAGTACTTCCGGTAGCCGGCCGGCGTACGCTCCGGCTTCAGCAGCCCCTCCGCCTCGAGGAAGCGCAGCCGTGACTCGCGGATCTCCTCGTCGGGGAACTCGTCCTTGAGATCGGCGATCACCTGGCCGATGGTGCGACGCGCCGCCGCCACCGAGGGCCTCACTGCTTCCCGTCGAAGTAGCTGAGCCGGAATTTGCCGATCCGGACCTCGTCGCGATTGGTCAGGACGGCGTCGTCGACCCGGTCGCGGTTGAGGTAGGTGCCGTTGAGGCTGCCCACGTCGTGCACGCTGAAGCCGCCCGGCACCCGCCGGAACTCGACATGGCGACGGGAGACGGTGATGTCGTCGAGGAAGATGTCCGAATCGGGATGGCGCCCGGCCGTGACGACCTCGGAGTCCAGCAGATAGCGATTGCCGGCGCCGGGGCCACGCAGCACCACCAGGAGCGCACTGCCCTCGGGCAGCGCCGCCACGGCGGCAGCGGCATCGTCGTCGAGGCTGATGCTGTCGTCCGCCTCCGCGCGCGCCGGTACGCCGAGTTGCACGGTGGCAGTCGTCTCGACGGCACTCGCCTCACCGGTCAGCGGATGCCCGCACTGCGAGCAGAATCGCGCCTCGACGGGCTGCTGGGAACCGCACTGGCTGCACTGTTGCATCGGCACTTCCTCCCGCTCGATCACCGGAACCCTCACCCCGGACTGGAGGTTGACGGTTGCTGCTCAACCTATCAGCCCGGGCGAAGCCCCGAGGCCGAGATTTCGGCGCTCGGGCGCGGGCTCAGGCCTCGGTGACGGCGGCGTAGCCGGCCGCGTCGAGAAGGGCGTCGACGGCCGCGGCATCGGCGGGCACGATCTCGAAGAGCCAGCCCTCGGCGTAGGGGTCGGAGTTGACCAGTTCGGGGGTGGCGTCCAGGGCCTCGTTGCGGGCGACGATCTTGCCGGTGAGCGGCGCGTAGACGTCGCTGACCGACTTGGTCGACTCAAGCTCGCCGACCGCGTCGCCGGCCTGCACATCGGCACCGACGTCGGGCAGCTGCACGTAGACGATGTCGCCGAGGGCGTCCTGGGCGTAGTCGGTGATGCCGACCCGGACCGCACCCTCGTGCTCGCCGGGCTGCCGGACCCACTCGTGCTCGGCGGTGTAACGAAGCTCGTCGGGGATCATCGATTGCTCCTTCGATCGTGGTGGGGATGCGCCGGCGGCGTCACTCGCAACGGAGCGTACCGGTCGCGGTCAGGGTTGGACGGGCTGGGCGTACTGCGGCGTCGGTGCCTCGCGTACGGCGTCGATGTTGACCTTCTTGAGCTTGCGGACCTTGGTGGTGCCGTGGTCGAGGGCGACGTCGTCCTTGAAGCCACCGGGGAAGTCGAGCGCCTTGCTCAGAGTGTCGGGATCGCCGATCACGTCGATCGTGTACGGCGCCGTGAGGATCTGGCCGTCGACCTCGATCCCGTGGTTCGCATCCTCGAACCAGCTCTGCGCGACCACGCGGACGCGGTGGTTGATCTGGATCGCCTCGGCGCCGGCATCGCGCAATTCCTCGATGCCGTCGAGGAGGTGGTTGACCTGGTACTCCCCCTCGGTGTCGTCGACGACGATCTCGATGCCCGGGCCGACTGCGGGCGCCGTACCCGCGAGCACACCCAGGGTGTTGAGCTCCCGGCCGGCCTGCTCCAGCGCGGTCGCCCGCTTCTCGGAGCTGTTGCGCAGCTGGTCGCGGGTTGTGGTCAGCTTCCGGATCTCGGAGTCGGCGCGCGTGCTGGCCGCCTGCAGGCCGTTGAGTGCCTGTACGAGGTCCGACTGTCGCAGCCCCGAATAGGCATTGCCGGCGCTGTAGAGACGCACCTGGGTGACTGCCGCGAACATGAGCAGGCCGACGAGCACAGCCACGACCGCCCGCCCGCGCGACGGATGTCGCAGCGAACGACGAAGCCGGTCGGCCGGTGACTCAGGCATGGAAGATGTGTCTCCGGATGGCCGCGACATTGGTGAAGATGCGGATGCCGAGCACCACGATGACGCCGGTGGAGAGCTGAGCGCCGACGCCGAGCTTGTCCCCGATGAAGACGATCAGCGCCGCGATCAGCACGTTGCCGACGAAGCTCACCACGAAGACCTTGTCCGAGAAGATGCCGTCGAAGAAGGCACGCAGCGCTCCGAAGACCGCGTCCATCGCCGCCACCACAGCGATGGGCAGATAGGGCTCGAGCCAGAGCGGTACGTCGGGCTTGAAGACCAGCCCGGCCACCAGGCCGAGCACCATTCCCAAAATGGCGATCACTGACTTCCCCCCTTCGACGCACTCGCGGCACGCAGGTTGACCTGGGCCCCGGGCAGTCGGATCTGTGAGTCGACGGTCACGTCGAAACGCAGTCCGACCTGCTGATGCAGATCCAACCACGTCTGGCCATTGGGCGTCGCGGCGAACCGCGACGGCATCGTGGCCGAGTCGCCGATGGCGGAGACGACGTACGGCCGGCTCAGGTCGGTGTAGTTCACCGTGATCGCCTGCCCCGCCTGGCGGATCGCCGTCAGGCTGGTGATCCGCTCGCCGTTGATGCCGATCGCTTCGGCCCCGGCCTTCCAGAGCCCGTTGACCAGCTGCTGCAGGTCGGTGTCGAGCACGGTCTGCCGGCTGGTCTGCGCGTTCGGGGCGTCGTCCACGGTGACGACGACGCCCGGGCCGTCGACCGGTGTCGTACCGGCGGCGACGCCAAGCGTGTTGAGCTGGCTGCGGGTACCGCTGGAGAGCTTCTCGTTCCCGGCCAGGGCCGCGTTCAATCTGCTGTTCTGCCGGGTGAGGGTGTCGACCCGCTGCTGCTGTGCGGCCAGCTCGTCGCGTCGCTGGGTGACCTGCTTGGCGAGTTCGGAGCGCTCCGCGGCGTCGGACACGGAGTTGCGCGAGGTCTGGGTGGCGGCCACGACCAGCAGCAGGACGAACAGGGCGATCACCAGGAAGGCACCGATCCGCGAACCCCGGCCGCTGTGGTGTTCCCGCGCCCGCGCGTAGTCGTCGTCGATCGCGTGGGCGACGACGTACTCGAGCAGACCGAGGTCACCGGTGCTGCCCGGCGCCGGTTGCGGCGTCGTGCTCCGCGAATGCTCCGGGCGGTGCGGCGCGGCGGTCGGCTCGTCGGTGGACATGTCAGTACTCCGGTGCCCGAGCGGCCGGGTCGGCGAGGAGCTTGCGCACCTGCCAGGCGTACAACAGCCCGGCCCACCAATAGAGGCCGATGCCCCAGATCGTGAAGGCCCACCCGAAGACCTGCGCGAGGCGCGACCACACGCCGCTGCCGTCGGCGATCAGAAGGAGCGGGAAGGCGTAGAGCAGGCTGAAGGTGGCCGCCTTGCCCAGATAGTGCACCGGCAGCGCACTGAAGCCGCGCGTCCGCAGGAAGGGCACCAGGCCCCAGAGCAACAGATCACGGAGAGGCAGCGCGACGGCGAGCCACCAGGGCACGACATCGCGAATCGCGAGGCCGACGACGACCGCCAGGATGTAGAGGCGATCGGCGACCGGGTCGAGCACCTCGCCCAGGCGCGAGGTCTGCCCGAGCTTGCGCGCCAGGAAGCCGTCCAGCCAGTCCGTGAATCCCGAGACCATCAGGACGACCAGCGCCCACAGGTCGGCATGGGGCCCGAGCACCAGCCACAGGAAGACCGGTACGCCGAGCAGCCGGAGCATGCTGATCGCGTTGGGGGCCGTCCACACGGCGCTTCCCCGGTCCCCGCGAATCCCCCGACTGCGACCACTCACAGGCGGCACCCTATCCGTCGGCGCTCGCGCCGCCACCGGCGCGCGGGAAGTCGAGCCGCACCTCGGCACCGCGAATCGTCACCCGGCCCCGGTGCAGCTCGGCGACACCCGCGACGATCGCGAGGCCGAGCCCGGTTCCGCCGGACGCCCGGCTGTCGTCGGCTCGGGCGAAGCGGTCGAAGGCACGCTCGGCGAAGTCGTCCGGAAAGCCCTCACCTCCATCGGTGACGGCCAGCGTGACCGTGCGTTCGTCCGCCCCCAGGGTGACGGTGATCGTGCCGGCGCCGTACCGGAGGGCGTTGCTGATCAGATTGCCCAGCGCCACCTCCAACCAGTGCTGGTGTGCCCGGACCGGAGGCGCCGTACCCACCACGACGAGCTCGCGGCCCGCCGCCCGGACCCGCTCCCGCCAGCGATCGACCACCTCGGCAGCCACCTCTTCGAGGGCGAGGAAGGAGTGCACCGAGTCCGGTGTCGCCCGGAGCTCCTCGAGTTCGAGGAGCATGTTGCACAGCGCCACCAGGCGATCCACCTGGCCGCGCATCGAGGTCAGCGATTCGACGACCGCATCGTCCTGAGCGCTCGACCGCGCCCGGAGCAGGGCCCACTCGACGTCGGCGCGCATCACCGCCAGCGGCGAACGCAGCTCGTGCGCGGCATCGGAGATGAAGCGGCGCTCCCGGTCGGCGCTTTCGGCCACGCGGTCCAGCAGCGCGTTGAAGGTCGCGCCGAGGCGGTTGAGTTCGTCGTCTCGTACGCCGATCGGCAGCCGGTCGCCCTCCCCCGCCTCGGCCGCGGCCACCCGGAAGCGCTCCACCGGATTGAGCACACCGCGCGCGGTGCGATAGCCCACGTACGACGACGCCGCGAGGGTCAGGACGCCGACGATCGCCAACTGCAGCATCAGCTCACGCAATGCCTCGTCACGATTGGCGCGACTGATCACATAGGCGACCACGCGCTGGCCGTCGGGCGTCTCGACCGACGCCGCGATGTAGCGGTAGGGCGCCGAGTCGGGCACGAACAGATGACCCACGTCGCCGACCATCGTGCCATCGCTGAGCACCTCGCGAACCGTCGCGCGCGAGATCATCCGGCCGTCACCCGGAGCGGTTCCGCCGGCGACATCGCCGTTGGCGAGATAGATCTGGTAGCTCTGGCCCGGGGTGTCGGAGACGACCGCACGCCCGTTCGCGATCGCCGACTCGACCACCTCGCGATAGGCCTTCAGATCGCGGTCGAGCTGCCGCGAGAGGGCCAGGTCCACCTCCCAGAAGACGAAGGCGCTGCCCATGCTGAGGACCAGCGTCATCGCGGCCGCCACCGCCAGGACCAGGCGAGTGACGATCGGTCGATGCCCGACGGCCTGATGCCAGATCCTCATCGGTCCGGCCTCATGTGCCGGCGAGTTCCATCCGGTAGCCGACCCCGCGCAGCGTCACGATCCGCGCCGACTCGGATGCGGACAGGTGCGAGCGCAGCCGGGACATGTGTACTTCCAGGGCATTGCTGTTGACGTCCACCTCGTCGGCCCACACCTCGTCGAAGAGCACCGCCCGGGTGACGACGCGGCCGGCGCGCTCCATCAGCGCACGCAGCATCGCGAACTCACGACGGGCCAGGGTGCACTCTGTCGTACCGATCCAGACCCGGCGGGAGCCCAGGTCGAGGACGACGTCGCCGACGACCAGGCGATCCTCCGGCTCCTCCGGCGCCCGGCGGCGGGTCATCGCATTGATGCGCGCGCCCAGTTCCTCCAGCGCGAAGGGCTTCACCAGATAGTCGTCGGCTCCGGCCTCGAGCCCGGTGACCCGCTCGGCCACGGTGCCCTTCGCGGTCAGCATCAGGATGGGCACGTCGAGGCCCTCGGAGCGCAGCGCGCGGCAGACCTCGGTGCCGGACATGCCCGGGAGCATCAGGTCGAGCACGATGGCGTCGACGTACGGCGCACGCGCCGCTTCCAGCCCGGAGGTGCCGTCCGTGCGGGCGGTCGTCGTCATCCCGGCCGCCTCCAGGTACTCGCACACCACCCGGAGCAGGCGCTCTTCGTCGTCGATCACCAACACGTGCACAGGTGGAGCCTAGTGTCAGACGCCGGGGTGTGCCGCCAGGTCGCGTGCGCCGGCCCCGTCGAGTGCCGACTTTCCGCCACCGGCAGCGAAGACGAAGCGCCGGTAGGTCACGAACCGGAAGATGGTGCCGGCGGCGAGTCCCACGCCATTCGCGGAGATGTTGTCCGCGAGGCGGCTGGTCATTCCGAGCAGGTCGTGGCTGACCCACAGGCAGGCGACCGAGAAGCCCAACCCGATCACGTTGAAGACCACGAAGAGCACGACCTCACGGCGACGAGCACTGTGCTCCTCGCCGCGCCAGGTCAGGTAGCGGTTGCCGAGATAGGTCACCAACATCGCCGGTACGACGGCCCACAGCCGCGCCACGGTCGACGACATCGAGCCGAGCATGAGGTTGAAGGCCACCACGTCGGTGACGTACCCGGCGCCGCCGACGGCCAGGAAGATCGGGATCTCCCGGTGCTCCTGCCAGAGCTCGCGGGCCCGCCAGACGGCCACTCGGGTGAGGGCTTCGGCGACGATCTTCGACGACATCTTCGACTCACCGGCGGCACGCTCGGTGAAGGTGATCGGGACCTCGACGATGGTGAGACCGCGACGCCGGGCGCGCCAGGCGTTCTCGATCTGGAAGCTGTAGCCCTGCGAGTCGGAGGCGAGCACGTCGATCGTCTGGAGTGCGCTGCGCCGGAAGGCCTTGAATCCGGCCGTCGCGTCGCGGATGCCCAGGCCCAGCAGCATCGCCACGTAGATGTTGCCGACGCGCGAGATGGCGCGACGGTGCCAGGCCCAGTTCTCCACCCGGCCGCCAGGAACGTAGCGCGAGCCGACCGCGATGTCCGCGTCGTCGAGCGCGGCCAGCAGATTGCCGACCCGGCTGACCGGGTGGGACAGGTCGGCGTCCATCTGGACGATGCTCCCGTAGCCGTGCTCGAGCGCCCAGGCGAAGCCGGCGCGGTAGGCGGCGCCGAGGCCGCCCTTGCCGGGCCGCTCCAGCATGAAGAGCCCGTCCCCGAACTCGGCACGGGACCGCACCCGTGCGGCCGTGCCGTCGGGGCTGTTGTCGTCGACGACCAGGACGTGAATGTCGGGGAGCACTCGGAAGAGCTCGTCGAGCAACCGGTCGATCGTCCGGGTCTCGTTGTACGTCGGTACGACGACCACCGCATCGGCGCCCGTGACCGTGATTCCCTCCGCTGACATCAGCACTCCCCCATTCGTGGTGTGGTCGCGAGATTCCGGGTGACCCCGTCGTGGAGCCACACGGTCTTGCCGCACACCGTCGCGACCTGACGGTAGTGCACCTTGAGTGCGCGCGAAAGATTTCCACGCGCGTCGAGCCCCCACGTGTCCATCCGATCCCAGCCGAGCACCCACGTCGGGGCATTCGGACCGCTGAGGGTGGAGGTCAGGAGGGCAAGCTGCGGGTCCCGCACGCGGAGCGGCAGGCTCCAGGAGTACGGGTACGCCGGCCGCATGTCGGCCAGGTAGTTGATGCTCGCGTGTGTGTAGAGCGTGGTCAGCGTGTCGCCGGGAACACGGGAGTCGTGCAACCAGGTCCCGACGGCCGCGACCTGCTGCGAACCGCGCGCGTCAGCCGCCGCTCCGAAGGGGATACCGGCCACCGACGAGATGACGGCGGCGCCGGCGACGAGCTTGACCAGCAGCGACCGTACGCCGGTCCGCGCGGCGACGAGTCCGGCCGCCAGCGCCACGGTCGGGATGATGCCGATCAGGTAGTGCAGCCAGTAGTTGCCGCCACCGACGACCCCGACGATCTCGGTCACGAAGGCGGCGAGCAGCGCCATGGCGAGCGGCTCGAACCGGCGCAGCCGGGACAGAGCGGCAAGCAGGACGCACAGCACCAGCGGGAGCAGGAAGGAACTGATCGATGCGGACACCATCGCGCTGAGCCGGCCGGAGACGGCGCTGCCTCCGGTCTCGCCGATCAGCCGGGAGGCGTCCAAGCGGAAGCCGTACATCGCATAGGCGAGGGCGCCGATGCCACCGTGGCTGCTCGCCCATGCCAGGCTCGCCGCGATCGGCACCAGCGCGCCGCCGACCGTCCAGCCCACGAGGGCGAGGAAGCGGCCGCGGAGCTCCACCCGGCCGCGCAGGGACAGGAGTGCGTAGACGCCGATGAAGACGAAGCCGTCGGCGAAGTTCTGCTTCACCAACAGGGCGGCTGCCGCCGCGAGGCCGGCCGCGAGTGCGGACCACCGCCAGCCTCGGCCGCCCTTAACGGCATGGACGATCCCGAGCATCGCCAGGCTGACCAGGACGGCCGCGATGATCTCGCCGTTCAGTTCCTGCGTGGCGTACATCGTGCTGCTGGCCAGCCCGCAGGCGATCCAGGCGGTCCACACCGAGGCGCGGGTCCCGGCCACGAGTTTCGCCGTACCGCCGAGCGCGAGCACGAGGACCACCGCGAGGGCGGTCGCGACGATCCGGGTCCCGTGCGGCCCGAGCAGTGTCGCGACCTTGAAGACGCCGATGAGCACCGGCGGCCGGTCGACCCACATCGTGTTGTACAGGTACTGCCCGGGCACCGAGAGCCACCGCGCGATCATCGCGAAGCCACCCTCGTCCGAGCTGAGCGTGCCGGTGAAGGTGAGCGAGTGGAGCAGGACGACGACCGCGACCGGCCACCACAGCGAATCCCGCACCCGCCGCCCGATCCGCTCGGTCTCGCGAACGGTCGGAGCAGGACGACTCGGCAGGGTCAGGGTGCTCACGTCGCCGACGGTAGGCACGCCGAGTGACGGGAACCTGAACAACAGTGCCGAATCACCCACGCACACAGCGGATGTGACGCAGCAGTCAGGCTCCGCTCAGGAAACGAGCCACGTCCTCGTCCGTCCACACGGGCCGCACGTCGTCCTCGTTGCTCGTCGCGATCCAACCCAGGTCGGACTCGAAACGTCGTACGACGCGCGCCGGAACCCCTGCCACGACGGCATGATCCGGGATGTCCCCCCGTACGACGGAGCCTGCGCCGACGACGACATTGCGGCCGATCGTGGTACCGGGCAGGATCACCGCGCCGTGGCCGATCCAGGAGCCGTCGCCGATCCGCACCCGTGAATGCGTGCCGAGCTGGTTGCCGATCGGGACGTCGGGCTGCTGGTAGCCGTGACCCGAGTCGGAGACGAAGACGTCATTGCCGAACCACACGTCGTCACCGATCTCGATGCCCTCGTGCGCGGTCAGGACGGCACCGGCCCCGATGACGCAGCGATCGCCGATCACCAGGCCGAGCGCCGGCAGGTTGGTGTCGTCCGGCCCGTAGCCGACGCTCAGGGTGCAACCCCGGCCGATCAGCGTCTCCTCGCCGATCGCCATGGCCGCGGTGCCGAAGAGGGTCGAGACCGGGTGGTTGATCAGGCTCGACCGGCCGAAGCGGGCGAAGCCGTCGGCGGTCGACGTACCGGGACGGATGGCGCCGAGATACTCGATCCGCCGCCCCAGCGCGCCGACGAGCCGATGCCCCACTCGGAGCGAGCGTTCCCGGATCCTCACAGAGCGGACCACACCAAGAGGTCGAGCAGGCAGATCAGCGGGAAGGCGCCCTGGATGATCGCCGCCCGCGCCTTCGTGCGGTCGCTGACCACGAGCACCAGCGCCGCGGCCAGCATCGAGCCGGTGCCCGTGCAGACGAGGGTGATGGCGACGGGGCGATCGGCGCCGACGAGCGCGATGCCCAAGCCGGTGACGATGGCGAGGAAGAGGTTGTAGAAGCCCTGGTTGAGCGCGAGGGGCTTCGTGACCGCTGCGGTCTCGGGCGTCGTACCGAAGACGGCACGGGTGGCCGGTGCCTCCCAGCGCACCGACTCCAGCACGAAGATGTAGACGTGCAGCAGGGCGGCGAGTGCCGCGAAGGCCAGGGCGACGTAGAGCATGCGCTCAGACTCCCACGGAGACCGGTGCCTCGTCCTCCACATCGTCGGTACGCCGGAAGTCGTCGATCATCCAGCGGCCGAGATAGTAGGAGGCCAGGGCGATCAGATAGCCCGCGATCAGGTCGACGAAGAAGTGGTAGCCCAGGTAGACGGTGGCCAGCACCGTGAGGAAGAGGAAGACGTACATGAAGATGCTCAGCCAGCGCGCGCGGAAGTAGCGAGCCATGAGCATCACGTACGAGGTCACCGCGACGTGCAGACTGGCGAAGGCGGCGATCGCGGCGAAGGCCTTGGGATTCTGCGGATCGGTCAACAACAGCTGGCGGTTGGCGAGCAGCCGCTCCTGCGCACCGTGCACGTCGAGACGGGGCAGGCCGGCGAAGTCGTGCGGAGCGGTGGCGAAGGGCCCGAGGCTCGGGATCAGGTAGTACGAGCCGACGCCCAGGATCCACAGCCAGACACCTCCGGCGACGAAGAGCATGCTGCGGCGGATGTCCTTGGGCAGGACGACCACCAGGATCAGCGCCGCGGTCGTGACACCGGTGAAGGACTGGTAGACCGTGTCGAGCAGATAGGCGGAGAAATGCCGGCCGAGGAGGTCGTGCAGGAGCACCGCGGGGTGATGCCCGAAGAAGATCGCGGAGTCCCAGTCCTCCAGCATCTTGTCCTTGGGCGAATGGAAGACGACCCAGCTCTTCAGGTTGTGATAGCTGAAGTAGACGACGTGGTAGGCGATCAGCGAACTCACCGCGAGCGTCATCCGCTTGGCCGTCCATCGTTCCCGCCACGCGGTGATCCACCGCAGGCGACCACGCCACAGCGCCTCACCCACCGTCGCGATCGCGAAGAGCATCAGCGTGGTCAGCGGGCGGTTGATCGTCATCGAATGGCCGGGATCGCGCAGTGGTACGCCGACCCGCACGGACTCCTCGATCGTGATCGCCAGGAAGACGATGACCACCACCCACAGGGGCAGGATCCAGCGAACCGTCGGCGATGTCTTGATCGTCACGAGACCCGATTCTGCCGGGTGGCTGGTCATCGGCCCCCACCGGCCGCCTCCGTCCCTATGCTTTGCCCGTGCCCTCCTTGCTCGATCCCTTCGGTCTGGTCCACGCCTCGGCGCGGGTGCTCGGCAGCCTCGCACGCGCGATCGCTCCCACCCCTGACGAGGCCGCCGGCGCTCCAGCCGAGCGGTCCGTGCAGGCCAGGCTGAGCGACCTGCTCGGCCGCGGGGTCCGGCACAGCACGGAATCGTCACGCGACGAGCTCTTCCACCACATCCTCGACCAGCTCGTGCCTGACGAAGCCCGCATCCTCGCCGCGCTCGCGCCCGGTCGGCCGGCGGCCCTGGTGCACGTCTACGCCCCGACCGGTGTCGGCACCAAGGGCGAAGCCCTGCTCCAGAACGCCTCGCTCGTCGGGCGTACCGCCAATGTCGCCCTCCCCCGCCTGACCCCGACCTTCGTCGGCCACCTGCTCGGGCTCGGCCTCGTGGAGATCGGGCCCGAGGACGACGGTCTCAAGGAGGACTACCAGATCCTCCAGGCCGACACCGACGTCCTGGCCGCGATCCGGTCGGCCTCGCGCGGCCCGATCCCGGCGCGCGTCGAGCGTCGTACCCTCCGGCTCACCGATTTCGGCCGCCAGCTCTGGGCCGCCGGCACCGGTGAGGCCGCCGAATGACGCTTCTTCTGCAGAACTGGTCGGAGATCCGGCACGACTTCGGACTGAACTGGCCCATCTACCTGTCGATGCCGCTCATCGCGGCCTTCGTCGGCTACACGACCAAACTGCTCTTCCTCCAGATGATGTACAAGCCGCTGGAATTTCGCGGCATCGGCCCGATCGGCTGGCAGGGCATCGTGCCGCGACGGGCCGGCAAGGTCGCCGCGACCACCATCGACATGCTCACCGAGAAGCTGCTCCGACCCGAGGAACTGCTCGATCGCTTCAACGCACAAGAGGCGATCGACGAACTGCGCGAGCCGATGGAGAAGACCGTCGACTCGATCGCCCGCGCCGTCGCCTCCGAGATCAGCCCGGGACTGTGGGACTCCCTTCCCGAGGCGGCGCGGCGCGTCGTCCTCGCGCGCGTGAACCAGCAGGCGCCGGCCATCGTCGACCGGCTCCTCGCGGAGATGCGCGCCGACCTGCCGCGGTACGTCGACATCAAGTACCTGACCGTCACCACCCTGGTCCGCAACAAGGAACAGCTCAACGACCTGATGCGCACCATCGGCGGGCGCGCGATGCGGTTCGTACGACGCAGCGGCATCTGGTTCGGACTCGGCATCGGTCTCGTGCAGATGATCTGCTGGGGCGTCATCCACAATCCCTGGATCATGCCGGTCTTCGGTTTCGCGGTCGGCTTCCTCTCGGACTGGATCGCTCTGCAGATGCTCTTCCGGCCGCAGTACCCGAGGAAGTACCTCGGTCTGATCACCTACCAGGGACAACTGCACCAGCTGCGCCCGCAGATCACCGCCGACTACGCCCGCATCCTCGCCCAGGACCTCTTCGCACCGTCGGTGCTCTTCACCGGCGTACTGGAGGGCCCGACCTCCGACAAGCTCTTCGACACCATCCAGCGGGAGCTTTCGCGCGCCATCGACAGTCAGGTCGGAGTGACCCGGCCGATCGTGGAACTGGCCGTGGGCAGCCGCCGCTACGAGGAGATCAAGGGCCGCGTCGTCACGACCCTGCTCGAGGAGCTCCCGACCACGATGGACGCCGCCGGGGACTACGCGACCCGCGCACTCGACATCGAGAACACCATCGTCGAGAAGATGAACGCACTCACCAACGAACAGTACGAGTCGATCCTGCGTCCGGTGTTCAAGGACGACGAGGCGCTGATGATCATCGTCGGCGGTGTGCTCGGCGGCGTGGTCGGTGAGCTTCAGGTGCAGCTCATCGAGATCTTCTCGCGCTGACGAAGGGCTATCCGCGACCGCGATATTCGTCGGTACGGCGCGGCCCGGCCTGGGTCTCCCACCAGGGCCGTTCGAGCATCGGCTCCTCGACGGGAGCCGCCGATCGAGGGGCGACCGGCGGCGCCGTACGACGAGTCTCCCGGCCGGCCCAGCGGAAGAAGAGAATGATCAACAGGGGCAGGCTGACCAGTTCGGCGAGCGTCAGGATCGCCGCGCCGGCGACATGCTCGGCGCCCAGCGCGTCCGCCGTCGAACCGATACCCCTCCTGTAGAAGCCGCCGGCCAGAACCGCACCGGTCGTCATCACCGCAATGCCCGGAATCGCATCGAGAAGCCCGTCCACGGCGGCGAAGAGCAGCCGCATCGGCTCGGTGCACCAGTCGGGCAGCATCTTCGCGCCGAGCAGGGGCAGGGCGAGCAGGCAGCCGACGACAAGGACCAGCAGGTAAGTCGCGTCCATCGTCGTCCGCGACCGGAGGGCGGCACCGAGGAGCGGCCCGAAGTAGAGGTACATCTGGACCACCACGCCGAGGACGGCGGCCACGACCGGGAAGGTCAGGAGGCGCACCGGACGACTCCGCAACCAGCGATCCAGGCGCTCGCCGTCGCCCTGGGCGCGCACCACGTCGACCGGCGCACCCAGGGCCAGGCAGACCGGAACGATGGAGATCAGCAGCGTCATCTGGACCGCCAGCGCCCACAGGTCGGTGTGTTGATAGACCGCCAGCGAGGACATCGTGCAGACCGCGATCCCACCGAGCCCGAGCATCAGGAAGGCGACGAGGCGCCACCACGGCAGTGCCGCACCCCTGCGTCGGGCGCGGCCGAAGGCGACGACGTACGCCGCCCCCAGGGCGACGAGCGCGATCGTCACCACCGGGTCGAAACGCCACTCGGTGAAGGCCGTGGTCGTCGAGAAGGGCGGGAGTGACACCTGGTCAGGCTAGGACGCCCGCCTGAACGCAAGCTGGGGATCAGTCCTCGGCGTGGTCGAGGCGGAAGACGACGATCTCGAGCAGGCGCGCCAGCTCGCGGCGCTCGGCGTCGCTGAGGTCGCCGAGCAGGTCGAGCTCGACGACATTCGAGTCGCGGATGGCCGAACCGAAGAGCTTGCGGCCGGCCGTGGTCAGGTCCACGAGCACCCGGGTGCGGTTCTCGGCGTCGGGAGCGCGCTCGATCAGGCCGCGCTCGGCCAGCTTGTCGAGGCGATGGGTCATCGACGACGGTGCGACGCTGGCCAGCTCGGCGAGCTGTCCGGGGGTCAGTGCCCCACCGGCCCGGGCGATGTTGGCGATCACGCCCCACTCCCCTGCGGTGAGTCCGAGGTCGACGAGTTGGCGGTCGTACCACTGGTCGAGCTTGCGGTTGAGGCTCTGTGCCGCTGTGACGACGCGCTGCACCGCCTCGTCACCACCCGCGGCGACGTAGGCGTCGACGGCGCGCTGATAGACCTCGCGCGCACTGGAACCCCTGCTGGCCATGCCGGACAGCCTCCCACACCCGGTGAGTCGCACTCTTCGTGCTACTATTTCGATATCGAACTTTTCGATATCGAACTTATGTGGCGCCGATCACACCGGTACCCAGTGACCACCCGGAGAGGGGTGCCCCCATGCGTACGCGATTGCTGATCCTCGGTTCGGCAATCGGCTCACTCGGGTGGGGAGCAGTGCTCCCCTACCAGTACGCATACGCCGCCGACACCCGCGGCTGGGGCGCGATGGTCGCCGCGGCCGCATCCTCCCTCTTCTCGGTCGGCGCACTCCTCGCGGCTCCGCTCGCCGGGCGCCTCGCCGACCGCTTCAATCCGGTGGCCATCGCGATCGTCGCCCAGTTGCTCGGCGCCGCCGCGGTCGGCTCGCTGGTCTTCGTCGGGTCGTCGGGGCTCTTCCTCGCGGGCATGCTCGTCTTCGGAATCGGCGTGGCCGCATCCGGTCCCGCCAAGCAGGTGCTGGCGCTGCACTGGTCGCCGAGCGACGACCGCCGCAAGGTCTTCGCCTACAAGTTCACCGGCGAATCCCTCGGCATGGCTGCCGGAGCCTTCCTCGCCGGCATGGTCGTCGACCTCGACCGGCTGAACGGCCTCAACGCCGGCTTCGTCATGGCCGCCGCCGGCTTCGTGGCCTCCTCGGCGATCATCGCGGTCGCCAGCCGCGTCGGTTCTTCGGCCGTGAGCGAGCGCCCCGCGGTGCACCAGGAGATGCCGGCCGGCCACGGACGCGGCGCCGCCCTGCGGGCGATCTTCGCGGAGCCGGCCATGCGGTGGACGGCCGTCGTCGCGATCACGCTGGCCCTCGGCTTCTATGCGCAGTTCGAGTCCGGCCTGCCCGCCTTCGCGCTCACCAACCTGCACGCGACGCCATCGGCCATCGGCATGGCCGCCGCCGTGAACTGCCTGGTGATCGTCGTCCTGCAGGTGGTCGTCGTCCGGATGACCGCGAAGCGCTCGGCGCCCTCGTTGCTCATGGTCGTCGGCGGCATCTGGATCATGTCGTGGCTGCTCCTCGCCGCCGCCCAGTTCATGCCGGGCCTCGCGCCCGCGATGTTCGTGACGACGTACGGCGTCTTCGCGCTCGGCGAGACGATCTACAGCCCCGTGCTCAATCCGCTGACCGCCTCCCTGGCTCCCGCCGGCATGCTCGGCCTGACCCTCGGCACCGTGACCGCACTGCAGACCGCCTTCTCGGCGGCGGGCCCGCTCCTCGCCGGCCTGCTCCTCGGTGCCGGCCTCGCGCAGGTCTACCTGATCCTGCACATCGCGATCAGCGCCGTCGCCGTGTTCGCGGCCTGGAAGATCCGGCGGGCGCTTCGGCCGGTGCCGGCGAGTGTCGACACCGCCTCCGGCCCGGCAGCGGCCGAACTCGCCATCGCCGCCTGATCAGCTCCACACGCGGACGTAGTCGACCTCCATCGAGGCGGGCAGCGGAGTGTTCGGGGTGACTGCATTGGCGCCGGCGCCGAGGAGCTGCGTCAGCGCGATGATCTTGGGCTTCTTCCACACCGACTGGTTGTTGTTCACGCTGAGGCAGGGGACGCCGTTGATCAGGGCGGTCACCTTGCTCGAGGTCCATTCGAGTGTGTAGGTGTTCCAGACTCCACGGCTGGCCTGGCAGGTCTGCTGGGTGTTCACCCCGTTGATGGCACCGAGCAGATCCGTCGGCGAGTGGAAGAAGGGGATCGCCAGGTTCGGGTACTGCGAATAGGTCTCGGCGATGTCGAGCTCGCCATTCATCGGCGAGGTGGCCGCGCCGGCGCGGTCATCGGGCCACAGCCAGAAGGTCTCCTGGAGGCCGGGCACGCTCGACGCCGTATTGCGGATCCGAGCCTCGAAGCGCCCGTACTGCTGGGAGAACAGGTGGTAGGAGTTGATCGAACCCGCCCGGTACGGCGTCGACGGATTGTTCTTCAGAGTCGGGCAAGGTTGGTTGGCGCCCTTGACCAGGCCGAGGTGCAGCTCGCCGCCGCTGACGTCGATGGTCGACGGATCGTTGACGTAGCAGGCCCAGTCGACCGCCGTACCGGTCTTGAAGCCGTCCTGCTGCGGCACCCACTTGGTCGCGTCCAGGCCGGGGCCGTTGAAGTTGTCGGAGAAGGTACAGGTCCACGGGGTTCCGTCGGCCTTCAACACGGGGTCCCCACACCCCTCGGCGTCGACCTTCGGCGGCGTCTCCCCGCCGCTCGACGAGGGCGGGTCGATCAGCCCGAGCTTGCACAGACTGACGTTGACGGCGTTGGGTGCCCAGTCGTCACAGCTGCCGGCCGCCGACGCCGTGCTCTGCGCCAGTGGGATCAGGCTGGCGACCACCAGGGCCGCGACGAGAAGGACCGGACGAAGACGGCGGCCCAAGCGAGCCTCGAGTCGATGCATCGCCCCAACCTGCCGGGCTGGGCGACCCCTCGCAATGGCCCATCCGGACCATCCCAGGGCACGTCCTGTCCGCTATGCCCGTGTCGGTCGCTTTGTCCTACGCCAGCAAGGCCCGGGAAACCGAAGGGCCTCGGGCCCGCGTCATCGCGAGTCCCGAGGCTCCTCATTCGGTCGGGCTGACAGTGTGCTGGTTCAGGACATCGGAAACCCATGTCTCGCGTCATCGGAAACTGGTG
>JASLCW010000103.1 GCA_030151765.1 Marmoricola sp. | reverse complement strand
GCACCGCCGCGATGAAGCACCAGAGCCTGCCCGGGCTGCCGAGCGCCGGTGCGACCCCCCCGGAGGTCGCCACGTCGGCGCGCGGCGACACCTCGTCGACGACCGCGATCACCGCAGGACCCGAGACGACCGTCGCCGGCCGCAGGGCCTACCAGTTGTTCGTGACGCCCAAGAGCGGCTCAACCCTGATCCGCTCGGTGCAGATCGCCATCGACGGTCGCACGCACATCCCGACCCGCGTCGCGGTCTACGCGAAGGGCAAGAGCGATCCGGTCTTCGAGATCGCCTTCAGCAGCTTCGACACCGGCAAGCCCCCGGCCTCCGTCTTCGCCTTCAATCCCCCGCAGGGAACCAAAGTGACGAAGAAGTCGCTCGCCGACCTGACGGGTTCGTCGATGCAGAAGTCGATGGTCCGCGACCACGGCAAGCTGATGCCCGCGAAGTCGAGCGATGTGCGCGTGGTCGGCACCGGCTGGGACTCGGTCCTCGTCGCGAAGGCCCCGCAGGCCCAGGCCACCCTGTCCAAGGACTCGACGATCGGCATGATCCTGAAGAAGCTGCCGGCGGTCTCCGGGACCTGGGGGTCGGGACATCTCTTCCAGGGCACGGCATTCTCGGCACTGCTGACCAACGACGGCAGGATCGTGGTCGGCGCCGTACCTCCGAGCGCGCTGTACGCCGCGCTGGCGACGAAGTGAGTCGCGGGTGACCGGCGACGGATCCCGGGCGATCGCCACCTCGGGGCTGACCAAACGGTTCGGCTCCCAGGTGGCGGTCGATGCGATCGACCTGGCAGTGCCGACGGGCGCGGTCTACGGATTCCTCGGGCCTAACGGCTCCGGCAAGACCACCACGATCCGGATGCTGCTGGGGCTGGTGATGCCGACCGCGGGCAGTCTCCGCGTCCTCGGCGAGGAGCAGTCCTCCCTCACCGCCGCCCTTCCCCGAGTCGGCGCTCTGGTCGAGGGCCCGGCCTTCCACCTCTATCTCTCGGGCCGCGCCAACCTGCGCCGCCTCGATGCCGCCGACCAGTACGCCGACCCGGCGACGGCACGACAGCGGATCGATGCCGCCCTGGATCGCGTGGGCCTGCTGGCCGCCGCCGACAAGCGCTTCCGCGCCTACTCGCTCGGCATGCGACAGCGCCTCGCGATCGCCGCCGCGTTGCTGACCCCCAAGGACCTGTTGGTACTCGACGAGCCGACGAACGGCCTCGACCCTCAGGGCACGCGCGAGGTCCGGCACCTGGTGTCGTCGCTGGCCGACGACGGTACGACGGTTCTCGTGTCGAGCCATCTGCTCTCCGAGATCGAGCAGATGTGCAGCCACGTCGGAGTCATGCATGTCGGCCGGATGCTCCGGCAGGGCACCGTCGCCGAGGTGACCCGCGGCGTACATCCCCTCGCCCGCGTGGAGACGCCCGACCCGGCGGCCGCCGTACCGGTGCTGCAGGGGCTGGGACTGATCGATGCCCGGGTCGACGGCCACGCGGCCGTCGGCGAACTGGGCGAGGTGGCACCGGAGAAGGTCGTCGCGGCGTGCGTCCACGCGGGCCTCGCCGTGACCGGATTCGCCGTGGTCGCACCCTCGCTCGAGGACACCTTCGTCGCACTCACCGGAGAGGGCTTCAATGTCAGCGGCTGAACTCACCCACGTCGCACCGGTCGCCGTACGGCGATCGTCGCGGACCCGCTTCCTGCGTTCCGAGCTCCGGTTGATCTTCGGTCGCCGGCGCAATCAGCTCGCGCTCGTCGTACTGGGGCTGCCGCCGATCGCGATCGCCATCGCCGTCCGCACCAGCCTCTCGCAGCCGGGTAGCGGCGCGCCGACCTTCTTCAGCTCGATCGCCGGCAACGGCCTCTTCGTCGCGCTGGCCGCGTTGACGGTGGAGATGGCGATGCTGCTGCCGCTGGCGACCTCGATGACGAGTGGCGACGCCGTGGCCGGCGAGGCCAACAGCGGCACGCTCCGCTATCTGCTGACCGTCCCGGTCGGCCGCCTCCGGCTGCTCGTCGTGAAATACGCCGGCATCGCCATCTACGCCTTCACATCGACCCTCGTGGTGGCCGTGGTCGGCGTACTGATCGGGGTGATCCTCTTCGGTGGCGGCTCGATGACCTTGCTCTCCGGAAACGAGATCGGCTTCACCGAGGGCTTCCTGCGGGTCATCGGCGCCGCCCTCTATCTCGGCGCCGGGATGGCCGCCCTCGGCGCCGTCGGGCTCTTCATCTCGACGCTCACCGAGCAGCCGATCGCGGCGACGCTGGCGACCGTGGTCTTCTCGGCCGCCTCGCTGATCATCGACCAGATCCCGCAGATGGGCTTCCTGCATCCGTACCTGCTCGTCGATCACTGGACCAATTTCAGCGACCTCTTCCGCTTCCCGATCCTCTGGACCGGCGTCACCCACGGGCTGTATGTCGACCTCGCCTATGTCGTCGTCGCCTTCCTGGCCGCGTGGGCGCGCTTCTCGGTCAAGGACATCACCAGCTGAGTGGACCTCTGGTGACAGTGCGGCGCGCGGACTAACCGACCCAGAAGCCGCGGCCGCCGTACCAATCGCCCAGATGGCCTCCGAGCCCGCTGTCCTGAGAACGCGAGCCCAGGTAGCTGCCGACGACGGCGGCGCCGAGATCGTCGAGTTCGGGCGAGACCATGCGGCCGTCGACCCGGCGGGCCATCGACTCGATGAAGCGGGCCAGGCCCGGGTCCTCCCCGAGGCGGAAGAAGGTGGTCTGGGCGCCGAAACGGCGGGCATTGTCGAGTTCGCGTACGGCGTACGCGACGGTCAGCGGGTGCGGCGGATAGGAGAAGAAGACCTCACCATCGGGTTCGAGGTGGGAGGTCGGTTCGCCGTCGGTGACGATCAGCAGCACCGGCTGCGCGTTGGGGTGCTTGCGGAAGTGCCGGTTGGCGAGCAGCAGGCCGTGATGCAGGTTGGTGCCCTTGGCCCACATCGCGTCGAGTGCGGTGAGCTCCTCGATGTCCATCACCTGCGCATGCCGGCCGAAGCCGATCAGCTGCAAGTGGTCGCCGCGGAAGCGGGAGCTGATCAGCTGGTGCAGCGCCAGCGCGGTGCGCTTCATCGGCACCCAGCGGCCGTCCATCGCCATCGAGAAGGAAGTGTCCACGAGCAGCGCAACTGCGGCTTGGGTGCGCGACTCCGTCTCGTCGACCTCGATGTCGTCGATCGCCAGCCGGACGCCGGGGCCGGTCGAGCCTTCGCCGGCTTGGCGGACGACCGCATTGGTGATCGTGCGGGGCACATTCCACGGTTCGGTGTCGCCGTACTCCCAGCGCCGGGAGGCGCCACTGAGATCGCCGGCGGCGCCGGCCTGGCGTAGTTCTCGCTGGCCCTGGCGGCCGGACATCCGGGTGGCGACGTCGCGCAGCAATGCCTTGCCCAGTTGGCGCATTGCCTTGGGCGAGAGCTTCAGCTGGCCGTCGGAGCCGCGCTTGAGATAGCCGGTGTCGCGGAGGGCGCGCTCCAGGTCCTGCAGGGTCTTCGCGTCGACGACCGCCTCGTTGCCGAGCTGACGCTGGAGGGCGTCGAGGTCGAGATCGTCCATGCGGGCGCCGCCGTACGACTGGGCCAACTGGTCGGCGAGCTGGTCCAGCTCCGCTATGTCCTGCAGTACGCCGGTGCCGTCGCCGAGGCCGAGCCCCTCCCCGCCCTCGAACTGCTCGGAGCCGCTCCAGTCCTCCCCCGGGCGCAACGCCTGCAGATTGCCGTCCAGCCGGGCCAGTTGCTCCATGAGCTGCGGCGATCCGAAGGCCTGCGCCGAGAGCTCCATCAACTCCTGACGCTGCTCGGGCGTCATCGAGTTGAGCATCCGCTGGGCGGCGGCCGAGCGCTGCGCGAGCGCGTCCATCAGCTCGTCGATGTCCTGGGGATTCTCCGGGAAGTAGTCACCGTGCTTGTCCATGAACTCCCGGAAGTCCTCGGGAGTGTCCTCACCCCGCGCGTGCTTCTCGAGCAGCTCGTTGAGGTCGCCGAGCATGTCGTTGATCGCGGCCCGATCCTCGTCACTGGCACCCTTGAGGGCCCGCTTCATGCCCTTGAACCGCTGGTCCAGCATCTCGCGGCCGAGCAGGTCCTTGATCTCCTCGTAGGCCTGGCGGGCCTCGCCCGATCTCCAGTCGTAGTCATTGAGTTCGGAGACCGCGGCGGCCGTCGAGGACGAGAGGTTCTCCATGCGCATCTCGCGGAAGGAGCGATCCATGTCGTCCATCTCGACATCGCGCGCGAGCTGCTTGCGCTCCGCCAGCACTGCCTTGTCGAGCAGCTCCCTGACCTGCTGCAGGGTGCCGTCGAGGGAGTGGCGCTGCAGGACTTCCTGACGCTTCTGCGCGACCCGCCGGGCGAGATCGTCCAGTCCCTGCTGGTTCTGTCCGCCGCGACGCAGGAATTCCCGCATCGCCCGCTCCGGTGAATAGCCGGCCATGACGTCCTCGCCGATGGCGTCGAGGGCCTCACGCAGGTCGACCGGAGGCGCCAGCGGGTCGCCGCCGTCGTACCGCCTATAACGACTCATCCGTACACCGTCTCCGAACCGTCACTCTCCTTGCCGATCTTGCGGGCCAGGAAGAGACCTTCGAGAGCGAGCTCGATCGCGCTGGCGCGCTCGCCGTCGTCGGTGGCGCCGAGGCGCTCGACGATCTGGTCGTAGACATCGGATTCGCCGAGCGCGGGCAGACCCGCCAGGAAGTCATGGGCGGTCGTGTGCGCACCCGTCGAGACGGTCGTACCGTCCTCGATCGCCTGCACCAGCAGCGCCATGTCGATGCCCGCGAAGTGCGCACTCACCGTCTGCGCCGTCGCGACCCGGAGCAGGTGCTCGAGGATCTCGCCTTCGCGGCTCTCCTCGCCCGTCTCGAACTCGACCTTGCCGCCGAGGACCTCGACCGCGGTCTGCAGATCGACGACCCGGGCGACCGCACGGTCCTCACCGTGGACGGTGCCGCGGTGGAGCGCCGCGGCCGCGATGGTCTCGGCACCGGCGATGGCGAAGCGGGCGGAGACGCCCGAGCGCTGGTCGACGGCATTGGACTCGCGCAACTGGCGGGTGAAACGGGCCAGCACCTCGATCAGGTGATCCGGTACCGCGGCGACGAGGTCGGCCTCCTGGCGGATCACCGCGATCTCGTCCTCGATCCGCTTCGGGTAGTGCGTGCGGATCTCGGCACCGAAGCGGTCCTTCAGCGGGGTGATGATCCGGCCGCGGTTGGTGTAGTCCTCCGGGTTGGCACTGGCCACGACGAGGACATCGAGCGGCAGCCGCAGCACATAGCCGCGGATCTGGATGTCGCGCTCCTCCATGACATTGAGCATCGCGACCTGGATGCGCTCGGCGAGGTCGGGCAGCTCGTTGATCGCGACGATGCCCCGATGGCTGCGCGGGATCAGCCCGAAGTGGATGGTCTCCGGATCGCCGAGGCTGCGGCCCTCGGCCACCTTCATCGGGTCGACGTCGCCGATCAGGTCGGCCACCGACGTGTCGGGGGTC
>JASLCW010000102.1 GCA_030151765.1 Marmoricola sp. | reverse complement strand
CTGCTCGACAGCCCCGCCGTGAAGGCGATCAGCTTCGTCGGCTCCACCCCGATCGCCCGCTACGTCTACGAGCGCGCCAGCCAGAACGGCAAGCGCGTCCAGGCCCTCGGCGGCGCCAAGAACCACATGGTCGTGCTTCCCGACGCCGACCTCGACCTCGCCGCCGACCAGGCGGTCAGCGCCGGCTACGGCTCGGCCGGCGAGCGCTGCATGGCGATCAGCGTGCTCGTCGCCGTCGGCCCGATCGCCGACGACCTGATCGCCAAGATCACCGAGCGCACCCGCACCCTCAAGATCGGCGACGGCACCCGCGACTCCGACATGGGCCCGCTGGTCACCCGCGTCCACCGCGACAAGGTGGCGTCGTACATCGAGGCCGGCGAGAGCGCCGGCGCCAAGGTCGTCATCGACGGCCGCGAAATCGGCACCGACCAGCCCGCCGAGAATGCCGACGGCTTCTGGCTCGGCCCCACGCTCCTCGACAACGTCACCCGCGACATGTCCGTCTACACCGACGAGATCTTCGGCCCGGTGCTCAGCGTCGTCCGCGCCGAGTCGTACGACGAGGCCGTCGAGCTGATCAACTCCAACCCCTACGGCAACGGCGTCGCGATCTTCACCAACAACGGTGGCGCCGCCCGCAAGTTCGAGCACGACATCGAGGTCGGCATGATCGGCATCAACGTGCCGATCCCGGTGCCGATGGCGTACTACTCCTTCGGCGGCTGGAAGGCCTCGCTCTTCGGCGACAGCCACGCCCACGGCACCGAGGGCGTGCACTTCTTCACCCGTGGCAAGGTGATCACCTCGCGGTGGAGCGACCCGGCCGTGACGCCGACCGGCGGCCTCGAGCTCGCCTTCCCGAAGAACCACTGAGACAAGGGGAAAAGCCATGACCAGCCGCGCCTACGAACTCGACCGCGCCCACGTCTTCCACTCCTGGTCGGCCCAGGCCGAACTCGACCCGCTGGTGATCGCGCGGGCCGAGGGCAGCCGGGTGTGGGACGAGGACGGCAACGAGTACCTCGACTGCGCCTCCCAGCTCGTCTACACCAACATCGGTCACCAGCACCCGCGCGTGGTGAAGGCGATCCAGGACCAGGCCGCGAAGCTGTGCACGATCGCGCCGCAGTTCGGCAACGACGTCCGCTCCGAGGCGGCTCGGCTGATCGCCGAGATCGCGCCGGAGGGCTTCGAGCACACCTTCTTCACCAACGGTGGCGCCGAGGCGATCGAGCACGCCGTACGGATGGCGCGGCTGCACACCGGGAAGATCAAGGTGCTCTCGCAGTACCGCTCCTACCACGGCGGTACGTCGATCGCGGTCAATGTGACCGGTGACCCCCGGCGCTGGCCGAGCGACAACGGCTCGGCCGGCACGGTGAAGTTCTTCGGCCCCTTCCTCTACCGGTCGGAGTTCGACGCGACCACGGAGGCCGAGGAGTGCGAGCGCGCACTGCGCCACCTGCAGCGCACCGTCGAGCTCGAGGGACCAGGCACCATCGCCGCGATCGTGCTCGAGACGGTGCCCGGCACGGCCGGGATCATGCCCTACCCGGCGGGCTACCTGGCCGGCGTACGGGAGCTGTGCGACCAGCACGGCATCGTCTTCATCCTCGACGAGGTGATGGCGGGCTTCGGTCGTACCGGCAGGTGGCTGGCGCTCGATCACTTCGGGGTGAAGCCTGATCTGATCACCTTCGCCAAGGGAGTCACCTCGGGCTATGTCCCGCTCGGTGTCGTGATCGTCTCCGGCAAGATCTACGACACCTTCGCGCACCGCGCCTACCCGGGCGGCCTGACCTACTCGGGTCACCCGCTCGCCGCGGCGGCCGCCGTCGCCACCATCGAGACGATGCGTGACGAGAAGATCGTGGAGAACGCCGCCCGCCTGGGCGACGAGGTCTTCGGTCCCGGCCTGCGAGCGCTCGCCGAGAAGCACGCCTGCGTCGGCGATGTCCGCGGTCTCGGCGCCTTCTGGGCCGTCGAGCTGGTGCGCGACAAGGCCACCAAGGAGCCGCTCGCGCCGTACGGCGGCAGCAGCCCCGCAATGGCCGAGGTGATGGGCTCGTTGAAGAAGAACGGCGTGCTGCCCTTCGCGAACTTCAATCGCATCCACGTGGTCCCGCCGTGCAACATCAGCGACGACGACGCCCGACAGGCGCTCGCCGCGCTCGACGAGGCACTGACCATCGGCGACACCCACACCTGCGGCATCTGACGATGGCGAACCGGGGCACGGTCTTCTCCCGCACACCCGTCAACGCTGCTGCCGTCGCGCACTCACTGGAAGGGGTGCGCGACGGCTGCTTCTGGCTCGACGACGTCACCGGGCGCGTCGCCCATCCGGCGCTCTCGGAGTCGGTCACGACCGATCTGGTGGTGGTCGGTGGCGGCTATTGCGGACTCTGGACCGCGATCATCGCGAAGCAGCGTGATCCCCGGGCGCGCGTCGTACTGCTGGAGGCGAACGAGGTCGGCTGGGCTGCGTCGGGTCGCAACGGCGGCTTCTGCGCGGCCAGCATCACGCACGGCGAGGAGAACGGCCGCTCCCGCTGGCCCGACGAGTACGACGAGCTCGAGCGTCTCGGCATCGCCAACCTCGACGCCATCGAGAAGACGGTCGACGACTTCGGCATGGACGTCGACTACGAGCGCACGGGCGAGCTCGACGTCGCGATCGAGGACTACCAGGCCGAGGAACTCCGGGCCAGTGGTGCCGCGGTGATCGAGGGCGACGACCTGCGCAAGCTGGTGAACAGCCCGACGTACGTCGCCGGCGTACTCGACCCCGACGTGGCGATGGTGCACCCGGCCAAGCTCGCCGTCGAACTGGCCCGCGTGGCCACCGAGCTGGGCGTCGAGATCTTCGAGCACAGCCGGGCAACCGGCATCTCGGCGAGCGGACGCACCGGCGCGGTCAGCGTCGGCACGCCCGGCGGCAATGTCTCGGCGAAGCGCGTCGCCCTGGCCACCAATGTCTTCCCCAGCCTGCTCGCGCGCTACCGGATGCACACCATCCCGGTCTACGACTACGCGATGATGACCGAGCCGCTCAGCGAAGAGCAGCTCGCCTCGATCGGCTGGCAGGGTCGGCAGGGCGTCGGCGACATGGCCAACCAGTTCCACTACTACCGGATCAGCAAGGACAACCGGATCCTGTGGGGCGGCTACGACGCGATCTACCACTACGGCCGCAAGGTGCGGGCGGAGTACGAGCAGCGGCCGGAGACGCACCGCCTGCTGGCCGGGCACTTCTTCACGACCTTCCCGCAGCTCGAGGGCCTGCGCTTCACCCACCAGTGGGCCGGGCCGATCGACACGTCGACTCGCTTCTGCGCCTTCTTCGGCCTGGCCATGCAGGGACGTGTCGCGCACGCCGCCGGCTTCACCGGTCTCGGCGTGGGTGCCACCCGCTTCGGCGCCGAGGTGATGCTCGACCGGCTCGCCGGCCTCGACACCGAGCGCACCCGGCTGGAGATGGTGCGGCGCAAGCCGCTGCCCTTCCCGCCCGAGCCGCTCGCCTCGATCGGCATCCAGACCACCCGGTGGTCGCTCGACCGGGCGGACCACCGCTCCGGCCGTCGCAATCTCTGGCTCCGCACACTAGACAATCTCGGATTGGGGTTCGATTCATGACGTCAACGGCAGACGCTGTTACGAAGCAGGCCGCTCCCGTCATCTCGCTGAAGGGCATCGTCAAGGAATTCGGTGGCCAGCGTGCTGTCAACGGCGTCGACCTCGACATCGCCCAGGGTGAATTCCTCTCCCTGCTCGGCCCGTCGGGCTGCGGCAAGACGACCTTGCTGCGGATGATCGGCGGCTTCGAGGAGCCGACCGAGGGCGACATCCTGCTCAGCGGGTCCTCCGTCGTCGGCATCCCGCCGCACCGCCGTACGGTCAACACGGTCTTCCAGGCCTATGCGCTCTTCCCGCACATGAGCGTCGCGCAGAATGTCGCCTACGGCCTCCGCCAGCGCAAGACCCCGCGCGCCGAGATCTCCTCGCGCGTGCAGGAGGCGCTGCGCCTCGTGCGCATGGAGGAGTTCGCGAACCGGCCGCCGAAGAAGCTCTCCGGTGGTCAGCAGCAGCGCGTGGCGATCGCCCGCGCGATCGTCAACCGGCCCGACGTACTGCTCCTCGACGAGCCGCTCTCGGCGCTCGACCGCAAGCTTCGCGAGCAGATGCAGGTGGAGCTGAAGCTGCTCCAGCGCGAGGTCGGCATCACCTTCGTCTTCGTCACCCACGACCAGGGCGAGGCGCTCGTCATGAGCGACCGGATCGTCGTGATGAAGGACGGCCGCATCGAGCAGGTCGGCTCCCCTCAGGATGTCTACGAGCGGCCGAGCAGCTCCTTCGTCGCCTCCTTCGTGGGCACCCAGAACTTCGCCGACGCGACACTGGGCGCCGACGGTACGGCGACCAGCGCGGCGACGGTCTTCGCTCCCCCTGCCGGCGAGCTTTCGCCCTTCTCCACAGGCGATTCGCTGCGCCTCGCCCTTCGTGCCGAGGCGATCAGAGTCACGGCCGAGGAGCCGGCGCAGGCGGCCAACAAGATCCCGGGCCGTCTCGCCGGGAGTTCCTTCCTCGGCGGCGAGATCCAGTACGTCGTGATCGGCTCCGACGGCAAGGAGATCTTCGCCCGTACGCCGGTCCGCGACGCCGCGCCGGTGAACCCCGGCGACACCGTCTGGTGCTCCTGGGCACCGGAGTCGGTGCTGGTCTTCGCCGGCGGCGTCGCATGAGGATCCTCGCGCCGCGCGAGGCGGTTCCCCGGATCAGCCGGCGCGCGCTTCTCGGTGGCGCCACCGTGGTCGGCATCGGCGCCCTGACGGGCTGTTCGCACACCTATGCGCCGACGGCGAAGCCCGACGGCAAGCTCGAAGGGCGCCTCAACGTCTACTCGTGGGGCGACTACGACGACCCGAGCAATGTCTCCCGCTTCATCAAGCAGGAGCACGTCACCGTCCAGATGGACGCCTTCCAGTCCAACGAGGAGATGATCGCCAAGCTCGGCACCGCTCGCGGGACCGCCGGCTACGACATCGTCGTACCGACGGGAAGCTACGTGCCGCAGATGGTCGCCAACAAGATGCTGGCGAAGCTCGACCTCTCGCTGATCCCCAACTTCAAGAACCTCGAGCCCAGCGCGGTCAACCGGGCCTGGGATCCGCACAACGAGTACGTCGTCGCGAAGACGATCGGCACCACCGGATTCATCTACGACACCAAGAAGATCACCCAGCCGATGACCTCGTGGGCGGACTTCATGTCGGCGGCGACCGGGGTCGCCAAGGGATCTACCTCCGTGCTCGACGATCCCTTCGAGGTGATCGCGATCTACCTGGCCGCCCACGGCGAGGACATCAACACGACCGACCCGAAGCTCCTCGCGGACGCACGGAAGTACCTGACCGGCACCTTCTCGAAGAGCATCCGCAATTTCGCCTCGGACCCGCAGCAGAACATCATCCAGCGCGACTTCGCGCTGATGCAGGTCTACAACGGTGACGCCCGCCTCGGCATCCAGGAGGGCACCTACAAGCACTGGAAGTTCGTATACCCGACGCCGACGGCCAATCTCTGGATGGACACCTGGGCGATCGCGGCCGGCTGCCAGCATCCCGACAACGCGCACGCGTGGATCAACTTCATGCTCGAGCCCGAGGTGGGCTACAAGGACATGGAGTACAACGGCTATCCGACCGGCCTCATCGGACAGCGCCAGCTGGCCGAGAAGCGCAAGCTCGACATGTTCGAGATGGTCTTTCCGCCGGACAAGGTGATGGCGAGCCTCACCGCCGGGCTGCTCACCTCCGCGCAGAACGTCCGGGTCGACATCCTCAACGACATGAAGGCGGCGGCTGGCTCATGACGCGCAGGACCTCCAACCGCCGCAAGGCGAGCAGCGCAGCCTGGCTGTCCTTCCCGATCTGGGCTTGGCTGCTCTTCTTCGTCTTCATCCCGCTCGGCCTGGTCGCCTGGTACAGCTTCGGCTACAAGCCGGGCCTCTTCTCGCCGGTCTCCAACGAGCACCTCTCCTTCGACCGGTACGGCGAGGCGACCACCGGCACCTTCATCAAGACCTTCTGGAACACCCTCGAGATCGCCGGGATCGGCACCGCGATCTGCATGCTCGTCGGCGTACCTTTCGCCTACTGGATGGCAGTGAAGGCCAACCCGCGGATCCGCGGACTCCTCGTCGCGCTGGTCCTGGTCCCCTACTGGACCAGCTTCCTCGTCCGCACCCTCGGATGGCAGATCATCCTTGCGCCACATGGCTTCCTGGCTCATGCGCTGCAGAAGGTCGGCATCATCGACGGCCCGCTCTCGATCCTCTACACGCACACCGCTGTGCAGATCGGCGTGGTCTACAACTACCTGCCCTTGATGATCCTGCCGCTGTACGTCGCCTTCGAGCGCACCGATCCCGCACAGCGTGAAGCCGCTCGTGATCTCGGCGCCGGTCGGCTCCGCACCTTCTTCTCGGTGACGCTGCCCGACGCCATGCCGGGCCTCGCCGCCGGCTGCCTGCTCGTCTTCATCCCGCTGATGGGTGACTACATCACCGCCACCATCCTCGGCGGCGCGCGCGGCAACATGGTCGGTCAGCTGGTCGCGCAGCAGTTCGAGGGTGCGCAGAACTGGGCACTCGGGGCGGCGATGGCCTTCGTCCTGATGGGCTTCATCATCGCCACCGTGGCGATCGTGGCGGCCGTCTTCTTCGCCTGTCGCGCGCTCCTGCGCCTCAACCGACGGATCGACCTGAACCCGGCAGGAGGCATCGCCTGATGTCCGCAACCGTTCGCACGCGCCGCGACCCGATCGCGCCTCTGTACTGGCTGCTCGCGATCGCCGTCTTCGTCTTCCTGTTCGCGCCGATCGTCATCATCGTCATCTACTCGTTCAACGACGGCCGGTTGCTCGGCGCCTGGCGCGGCTTCGGCTTCAACGCCTACAAGCACGCGATCCATCAGCAGACGATCCGCGATGCCGTGAAGATCTCGATGATGTCGGGCATCTGCGCATCCTTCGTGGCGACGATCCTCGGCACCATCGGCGGCGTCGCGCTCGCTCGCACCAAGAGCAAGTGGGCACTGGTGCTCACCGGTCTGCTCGCGCTGACCCTGGTGACGCCGGAGATCATCGACGCGATCTCGATCCTGCCCTGGTTCGTGACCCTGGGGACCGATGGCCACCTGGTCTTCCTCAACAACGGTCTGGTGCGCCTCGTCGTCGTACACACGTCGGTAGCGCTGGCCACGGTGACCTTCATGGTGCGGGCCCGCATGGCCGGCATGGATGCGGCCATCGAGGAGGCCGCCTCGGATCTCTACGCGACGCCGTGGAATCGCTTCCGTCAGGTCACGCTGCCCATGGCGCGGCCGAGCATCCTCGCCGGTGCGCTGATGGCCTTCACGCTGAGCCTCGACAACACCGTCGTGTCCTCGTTCGTGTCGCTGCCCGGCTACACCTCCTGGCCGGTCTACGTCTTCGGCTCGGTGCGCACCGGCCTCCGGCCCGACATCGCGGCCGTGTCGACGCTGTTGCTGATCCTCACCCTCGGAGCACTCGCGCTCGTCGCCGTCGTACTGCGACGTGGCGGCGAGGACAATCTGGCAGGAGCACTCGCAGGATGACCGAACGCATCATCGACGCACTGTCCCTCACGTTGCCGCTGGAGGCGGAGGACTCCCCGCTCGCCGGTACGCCGTCCTCCGGTCTCGTCGAGCTCGACGCCTTCGAGGGTGTCGACTACGGCGTCTGGGAGCTCACCCCCGGGACCGTCACCGACACCGAGTCCGACGAGCTCTTCGTCGTCCTCGCCGGCGATGCCACCGTGCGATTCGAGGACGGTACGTCGATCGAGCTCGGCCCCGGTTCCGTCGTACGGCTGCGAGCCGGGGAGCGGACCGAGTGGGAGGTCCGGGAGACGCTGCGGAAGGTCTACTTCGTCGCGTCCGAATGAGTTGTTCGCCGGGTCGCCGCTACGCAACGGCCCGGCGCGCTACCGCTCCCTCGCTGGTGGCTTGCTCTTGTGCCGCGGATAACTGCGCCCAGGTGACCGGGATCCGCGGCACAACGGGGGCGCTACTTCAGGAATGAGCAGCTGACCGGCTTCCCCGCCGGCGCCGAGGCCTCGTAGACCTGGACGCCGTTCACCTTGATCGTGCAGCCGAGCGTGCCCTGGTTCGCGGTGGCGGTGGCGGTGACCTTGTAGAGCGTCTCCGAGTGGTCGACGGTGTGGACCTCGACCTTGAAGGGCAGCTCCACACCGTCACGGCGAGTCAGCACCGAGGTGCCGGTGGCGGCGTACTCGACGGTGCTGACGCCGGAACCGGTCACCGAATAGACGACCTCGCTGACCTTGGCGCCGTGGTCGCTGTTCGGGCCGAGATCACGGCAGCCGGTCAGCAGCACCGACAGCGCGGCGATGAGGGTGAGTACGACGCCACGACGCATCATCGTTCAGCAGACCTCGAAGCGGATGCCCGCGATCTGCAGCCGCTCGAGCAGGGCATCGCCCATCGCGGTCGCGGTGGTCACCTGACCGGCGGTCGGCGGGTTGTCGTCGAAGACCAGGCAGAGCGCCGACTCGGCGAGCATCTTGGCGGTCTCGGTGTAGCCGGGGTCGCCGCCGCTGACGCGGGTGTGGACCTTCTGAGCCCCGGCGGTGCCGATGAAGTCGACGCTGAACCAGGTCTTGGCACGACGCGACTCCGAGGGGCCGTCGCCGGGCTTGATCCGCGACATCAACGCGCGGCGTACGGGCGGCACCTGCGCCGCGACCGCGAGACCGGGGACCACGACCATGCTGCCGACGGTGTAACGCAGGGTCTTGAGGCCCGCGAAGTGGGAGTAGCCGAAGTCGGCGCCGTACGCCGGCAGCGCGGCCGCCGAGCGGACGACCACCTGGGGATCGATCGTCGGCAGCGGCAGCAGCCAGAAGCCGAGTTCGCTGTCCCGGCCGGGCTTGCCGGAGATCGCCCGGACCGACCGGCCGGCGGGCTTGCCCTCGGCCTTGCGGCGCTGCGCGAAGACGGCGCTCATCTGCCGGGCACGGGACATCGCGGTCATCGCGGAGTGGAAGGTGCCGCCGGAGAAGGTGCCGTTGGAGCGCACCACGCCACGGATCCGCACGGGCGCAGTGGTGTCGAGCTGCTTCACCGTGAAGTAGGCACCGAGATCGTGCGGGATCGAGTCGAACCCGCAGCAGTGGACCAGCCGCGCGCCGGTCTCCTTGGCCCGCTCGTGGTGCAGCAGCCAGGTCCGGTCGACGAACTCCGGCTCGCCGGTCAGGTCGACGTATGCGGTGCCGGCCGCCGCGCACGCGGCCACGAGCGGCTCGCCGTAGTTGATGTACGGCCCGACCGTCGTGATCACGACCTTGGTGGACTCGGCGAGCTCGCGGATCGAGGCGGCGTCGTTGACGTCCGCGCGCAGCAGCGGGAGCTCGGCGCGCAGCACGCCGAG
>JASLCW010000100.1 GCA_030151765.1 Marmoricola sp. | reverse complement strand
TCTGCTTCTCCATCGAGTCCTTGATGGAGGCCGGCGGGTCGATGCCCTTGATCTCGACGCGGTTGACCTTGATGCCCCACTTGCCGGTGGCCTCGTCGAGGACGGTGGCCAGCCGGCCGTTGATCTCCTCGCGACCGGTCAGCGTCTGCTCGAGGTCCATACCGCCGACGATGTTGCGCAGCGTGGTCATGGTGAGCTGCTCGACACCGGAGATGTAGCTGGCGATCTCGTACGTCGCCGCGACCGAGTCGGTCACCTGGAAGTAGATGACCGTGTCGACGGCCACCGTCAGGTTGTCCTCGGTGATGACATTCTGCGGCGGGAAGGAGACGACCTGCTCACGCGTGTCGATGACGTACTTCACCTTGTCGATGAAGGGCAGCACCACGTTGGGTCCCGCGGTGAGCGTCGTCCGGTACTTTCCGAGGCGCTCGACGATGCCGACGCGCGCCTGCGGGATGATCCGGATCGTCCGCGCCAGGATCACGATCACCAGCAGCGCGAGTACGCCGAGAACGATGGCCATCGCTTCACTCTCCTCTTGATTCGTCGGGGTTGATCGCACCACCGATTGCATTGGTTCGAAGCACGTACGCCGTCGCACCGGAGATCTGCACGACATCGACGATGTCGCCGGGTGCGAAGTGCTCTTCCTCGTCGTAGGCCAGTGCGGCCCATTCCTCGCCGCCGATCTTGACCCGGCCCAGCCCAGTGCCGGCGATCTCGCGGATCACGGTGGCCCGCCGGCCGACCAGTGCGTCGACTCCCGTGCGCAGGTCGGCGCCGGCGTGGAGCCGACGCATCAGGCTCGGCCGGATCAGGGTGAGCAGGCCGACCGCGGTGGCGAAGGCGAGCAGGGTGGAGACCAGGCCCGGTGCGCCGAGGGCGGCGCTGATCGCGGCAACGCAGGCACCGCCCGCGAGCATGATGAAGACGAGGTCGAGGCTGAGCAGTTCAGCCGCCGCCAAGGCCAGGCACAGGACGAGCCATGCCTCCCACTGGTGCCCGCTCAGCCAATCCATGAGGCGACCCTATCCGCTGTGCGCGTGGCGGCTGCGCCGCCGTCGGGCGGTGAAGCGATCGCCGTCGCGGTGGACCTCCAGCGCGAGACCGAACGTGGCCGAGAGATGCTCCCCCGTCATCACCTCGTCGAGCGGGCCGGCGGCCATCACCCGGCCGCCGCGCAACAACAGCGCGTGGGTGAAGCCCGGCGGGATCTCCTCCACGTGGTGGGAGACCAGGACGGTCGCCGGCGACAGCGGATCCAGGGCGAGGGAGGACAGCGTCGACACCAGGTCCTCGCGGCCACCGAGGTCGAGACCGGCGGCCGGTTCGTCGAGGATCAGCAGTTCCGGATCGGTCATCAGCGCGCGGGCGATCTGCACCCGCTTGCGCTCGCCTTCACTGAGCGTGCCGAAGGTGCGGTCGAGCAGATGACCGGCACCCACTTCGTGGACCAGGGCGCTGGCGCGATCGTGGTCGAGTTCGTCGTACCGCTCGCGCCACCGCCCGAGCACGCCGTACGACGCGGACACGACGACGTCGCTGACCCGTTCGTTGGTCGGTATCAGCGCGGCCAGGGCGGCGCTCGTGTAGCCGACCCGGGGACGGAGGTCGAAGACGTCGACGGTCCCGAGCACCTCGCCGAGAATGCCGACCACACCCGCCGACGGATGGATCTGGGCCGAGCAGAGCTGAACCAAGGTGGTCTTGCCGGCGCCGTTGGGGCCCAGGATGACCCAGCGATCGCTCTCGTCGACCTGCCAGTCGACCGAGTCGAGCAGCGTCGCGCCCCCTCGTCGTACGGTCGCTCCCGCCAATTCGAGGACTGCCGTCATGCCTCCGCCGATCACCACTAGTCGGCCGGTCACGTCCACCTGTGCCCGGCCACCTCCAACCTATGCCACCGCGCCTGCGAATCCGGTCACCGCACGCCGTGGGTGTGATGTCTATGCTCGCCGCCGTGGCCTCCCTCTCTCGTTCCGCGCTCTTCGGTGTGTGGGTGTCGGCATGGTTCCGCGGCGAGGTCTCCGGAGACGACCTCGGTCGCCACCTCGACAGCGGGCACGACGAGGCCGTCCATGTGGTCGTCGACCTCCCTGGTGCGGCCGGGTCCCAGTCGCTGCTGCTGGCACTCGGTGCACTCCGTGGCATGGGCGCGTCGGGCGTCCGGATCGCGCTGCCGGCGCCCGGCGATCCTCTCGGGCTGGCCGGCCCGGCGGACTTCAACCTGGCCGCCCTGGATGCGGAGGAGGCGGTGCTGCTCGACGGGTGCGGGCTGGGGCTGGTCCCGGTGGCCGTCGGCCGGGCCGTCGAGTGGCGCTGCCACCGGGCGACCGCGGCGGGGTGGGTCGATCCGGGTGAGGCGGCGTCCGGTCTGCGACACACACTTCTCGAGGTCACCGGACTGCTCACCGACCTCGACGTCGCGAGCTGGCAGCCGGAGATCCCGGATGCGCTGATGAACCTGCGTCATCGGGATCCCCTCGTCCTGCCGCCGTCGTACGACGAGCGCCGCCGCGAGCGCATCGACCAGGCCGTCCTCTGCCTGGAGATCGTGACGCTGGCGCGCGACGCGGACAGTGGCGCGCTGACCGCCGCGCAGCTCGAGGAGCGCCGCCGCGCACTGGACGAGCTCGATCGGGCAGCCCGGCGCAGTCTCGTCGGGCTCATGGGCTGACCGGCCGGCCGCGGACCTTCGATAGCCTCGTGCCGCCATGTCTGACGCGCGCACCCTCCTGATCACCCTGACCGGCAAGGACCGCCCCGGGGTGACCTCCCTTGCCTTCGACACACTCGCCCGCTTCGACGTCGACGTCGTCGACATCGAGCAGATCGTGCTCCGGGGGCGCTTGGTCCTCGGACTTCTCGTTACCGCGCCACCCGAGTGGCAGCGTCTGGAGCAGGAGCTTCGCGAGGTCGCCGAGCGGCTCGACATGTCGCTGGAGATGCAGG
>JASLCW010000092.1 GCA_030151765.1 Marmoricola sp. | reverse complement strand
GACCGGGCAGGTCCAGCCAGCGGCCTTCCGGGATCTCGACCTGGGGCACGTGGGCAAGATGCTGGAGGTAGTCGACGAACTGCTCACGAGGTCCGGGCACTGGGTTAGACTAGAACACGTTCCAGATTTGCGGCGCGATTCGAGGAGACGTCTTGGCAGAGAACGGTGTGGACCCGGGGGTCGCGGCCGAGATCGAGTCGGTGCTGGCCGATGTCTTCGACAAGGGGCCCGAGTCCGAACGCGGCAGCTGGAGCGCCTTCGTGGGTGCCGGCCTGACCTCGCTCGGAGCGCCCGAGAGCGTCGGCGGTGAGGGCCTCGGCTTCGGCGGCATCGCCGTGATGCTGCGCGGCTGCGCCGCCCGCGCCGCCGACCTGCCGATCCGGGAGACGCTCGGCACCGCGCTGCTCCCGGTCGCGGGCGGTCCGGCGGAGGTTCGCGACGCACTGGTTCCGGGGATCCTCGACGGCAGCCTCGTCGTCGTACCCGCGCTCGACGAGGTGGGCGCTGCGCTGCCGGAGGCTCCGGCGACGACACTGCGCGACGGCGTGGTGACCGGCACCAAGATCCGCGTCGCCCTGCCCGAGGGCCGGGTCCTGCTGCTGGTGAGCACGGATGCCGGCGTCGCCGTCGTCGACCCCACGGGTCCCGGTGTCACCCGGACGGACACGCAGTCGTCGGCAGCGACCGCCGAGGCCACGCTGGACTTCGCGGGCGCGCCGGCCCTGCACGTGCTGCCCGACGCGACCGCGTCCCTGAACCAGTACGCCGCCGCGAGCCTCGTCGTCACCGCCGCCGGACTGCTTGCCGGTGCCCTCGACCTGACCGCGGGTTACATCCGGGAACGGGAGCAGTTCGGCCGCCGGCTCGCCGAGTTCCAGGCTGTCGCCCAGCAGATCGCCGATGTTTTCGTGACGGCCCGGATGCTCTCGCTCGCCTCGGACGAGGTGGTCCGACGGATCGATGCCGGTGAGCCGGTCGAGACCGACCTGGCGATCGCCGTGCTGTCGGTGTGCGAGCGCCTGCTGCCCGCGCTGCAGACCTGCCATCACCTCCACGGCGGCATGGGAGTCGACGAGACCTACCCGCTGCACCGCTATTTCGCGCGCGCCCACGACGTGGTCCGGGCACTGGGCGGCGCGTCGACCGCCGTCGGGGCGGTGCCGGCGTCGGGCGCCGGCGACCACGCCGAGCTGACGGCGGAGCAGCGCGACTTCAAGGGGCGCACCCGCGACTACTTCGGCGGCTTGGTGAGTCGCGAGGACCGGGTCGAGATGCTCACCGACCGCCACGGACCTGCCTACCACCGGACCATCAAGCAGATGGGCAGTGACGGCTGGATGGGCGTCGGCTGGCCCAAGGAGTACGGCGGCCACGGGCTCGGCGGTGTCGAGCAGCAGATCTTCGCCAATGAGGCGGCCCGTGCCGATGTGCACCTGCCGAGCGTGACCCTGCAGACCGTCGGCCCCACCCTGCAGGCCTTCGGCACGGAGAAGCAGAAGGACATGTTCCTCAAGGACATCCTGGCCGGCGACGTGCACTTCGCGATCGGCTACTCGGAGGCCGATGCCGGGACCGACCTGGCCTCGCTGCGCTGTGCCGCGAAGAGGGACCCGGCCACCGGCGACTGGATCGTCAACGGGCAGAAGATGTGGACCACGGGCGGTCACGCCGCCGACTACATCTGGCTCGCAGTCCGCACCGACCCGGATGCCCCCAAGCACAAGGGCATCTCGGTGCTCATCGTGGACACCAGGGACCCCGGCTACAGCTGGACGCCGATCATCACCTCGGACGGCTCGCATCACGTCAACGCGACCTACTACAACGACGTCCGGGTTCCGGCCGACATGCTCGTGGGCACCGAGAACGAGGGTTGGAAGCTGATCACCACGCAGCTCAACCACGAGCGCGTCATGCTCGGCCCGGCCGGCCGGCTCGAGGGGCTGCGTGACCTGGTCGTCGAGTGGGCCGCGGACAAGACCGACCGCGCCGGCACTCCGGTGCTCGACCTGCCGCGGGTGCACGACGTACTCGCCCGGACGACGGCGGCCTTCCGGCTCAACGAGCTGCTCAACTGGAGTGTCGCCTCCGGAGCCCGCTCGGGTCCGGCGGCCGTCGCCGACGCGAGTTCCTCGAAGGTCTTCGCCTCCGACGAGGTGCAGGGACTCGGTCTCGCGTTGCTCGACATCGTCACCACGTACGGCGATCCGGCCGATCCGGAGACCGCCCATCTCATCGACTATCTGGACCGCACCTCGAAGCGGAATCTCGTGCTCACCTTCGGTGGCGGGGTCAACGAGGTGCAGAGGGAGCTGATCGCCATGTTCGGACTCGGCCTGCCGAAGGTTCCCCGATGAGCGACGTGACGAACGGCGCCGACGAGCGCATCAGGGCAGAGGCGGACCGGATCGCCGCGATGGGCGAGGCGGTCAGCCGGCTCGCCCGCGATGTGGTGAACCAGCCGCACATCAACGACTGGGTCGAGGCGATGGGCAACACCAACCCGCGCTTCGCCGCCGGTACCGGTGCCGGCGAGGCGCCGCCGTCGATGACGCAGGCGTGGACGATGTACGGCCTGGTCGCACCACGGGACCCCAACGACCCGCTGCACGCGATGATGGAGGTGCTCACCGCCGAGGGCTTCACCGGCGTGCTGGGCACCAACTGCGAGCAGACCTACGAGCGCTATCTCAGGCTGGGCGAGCAATTGCGGGTCACGGTCCGGCTGGCCGATGTCGTCGGCCCGAAGACGACCGGCATGGGCGAGGGCTACTTCGTCACGTCGATCAGCACCTGGTACGTCGAGCACGAGGACGGCAGCTCCGAGAAGGTCGGGGAGATGCTCTTCCGGGTGCTGAAGTTCAAGCCGAAGCAGAAGTCGACCTCGGATCCGGGCAGGTTCGTGCTCTATCCGACGCGCAATCGCGACAACGAGTACTTCTGGGAGGGCACCGCGGCCGGCGAGCTGCGCATCCAGAAGTGCGGCAACTGCGGCGCGCTGCGGCACCCGCCGGGCCCCTCCTGCCCGCAGTGTCACGCCTTCGAGCGCGACCACGTGGTGTCGGCCGGCGTGGGCACGGTCTTCTCGTACGTCGTGCACCGGCACCCGCCGATCCCGGGACATGCGTTGCCGATCAGGCTGGCCCTGGTCGACCTCGACGAGGGAGTGCGGATGGTGGCCACCGCGGACGCCGACGTGGAGATCGGCGACCGCGTGAAGGTCGCCTTCCGGAAGATCGACGACACCCTGACGCTGCCGTACTGGACGAGTGCGGAGGAGAAGTGATGACTGATCTCGTTGTGGGGCAGGAGCTTCCGGAGTGGAGCCTGCCGCTGACTCCCACGCTGATCGTCAGTACGGCGATCGCCACGCGCGACTTCCAGGACGTCCACCACGACCGCGACCTCGCCCAGGGCGCCGGTTCGAAGGACATCTTCATGAACATCCTCACGAGCAATGGCATGGTCGAGCGCTATGTCACCGAGCAGATCGGCAACGAGGTGGATCTGCTGGGAATCGCGATCCGGCTGGGCGCGCCGGCGTACCCGGGGGACACGATGACCTTCTCCGGAAGGGTCGAGAGCATCGAGGGTGATGTCGTGACGGTCGCCGTACGCGGTGCGGTGTCGCTGGGCGACCATGTCACGGGAACGGTCCGGCTGCGGAGGAAGGCATCATGACGGGTCTGTCGGGCAAGGCGGCGATCGTCGGCATCGGTGCGACCGAGTTCTCCAAGGAATCGGGACGTTCCGAGCTGCAGCTGTCCGTCGAGGCGACGCTGGCCGCGCTGGCGGACTGCGGTCTGACCCCCGCCGATGTCGACGGCCTGGTGACCTTCACGATGGACACCACCTCGGAGATCGCGCTGGCACGTGAACTGGGCCTGGGTGATCTGCGCTTCTTCAGCCGGATCAACTACGGCGGCGGCGCGGCCTGCGGCACCGTGCAGCAGGCGGCGATGGCCGTCGCGACGGGCATCGCCGGCGTGGTCGTCTGCTATCGCGGCTTCAACGAACGATCGGGCCAGCGTTTCGGCCAGACGGCCGTGTGGGCGAACGCGCAGGTGAACACCAACGGGCTCGACAATGCCTGGACCTATCCGCATGGTCTGACCACACCGGCGGCCACGGTGGCCATGCAGGCCAGGCGATACATGCACGAGTACGGCGCGACCAGCGAGGACTTCGGTCGTGTTGCGGTCGCCGACCGTCGCCACGCCGCCGAGAACCCGAAGGCCTTCTTCTACGGAAAGCCGATCACGCTCGAGGAGCACCAGGCCTCGCGGATGATCGCCGAGCCGCTGCACCTGCTGGACTGCTGCCAGGAGAGCGACGGAGCCGTCGCGTTGGTCGTGACCAGCGCCGAGCGTGCGCGCGATCTGGCGCAGCGTCCGGCCGTGATCGAAGCCGCGGCGCAGGGGAGTGCCCCCGACCAGTTCGTGATGACCTCCTACTACCGCGACAACATCGGCGTGCCCGAGATGGGCGTCGTCGGCCGTGAGCTGTGGCGTCAGTCGGGGCTCGCCGTCGACGACATCGCCACGGCGGTGCTCTACGACCACTTCACGCCGTACGTGCTGATGCAGTTGGAGGAACTCGGCTTCTGCGGCCGTGGCGAGGCCAGGGACTTCATCGCGGACGGGGCCATCGAGATCGGCGGCCGGCTGCCGATCAACACGCACGGTGGTCAGCTCGGCGAGGCCTACATCCACGGTATGAACGGGATCGCGGAGGCGGTCCGGCAGATCCGGGGTACGTCGGTCAACCAGGTGAGTGATGTCGAACACGCGCTGGTCACCGCGGGCACCGGCGTACCGACGAGCGGCTTGATTCTCGGCATCTGACCGGGCGTTGCGCTGGGAGAATCTTCAGGTTCGTGCTCCACACTGAAAGCGTGATTCAGGTGAAGCTGGGTCCCCGTGCACGCAAGGGCGCGGTGACGCTGGGTGTGGGTGTCCTCGTTCTCATCGTGGTCTTCGTGGCCAAGCTCGGGTGGACGGGATTCTTCCCGGCGCTGGCGATCATGGCGGCCGGTTCGTGGCTGCTGGTCCGCGGCCAGGACAGCAGTGGCCCGCGGACGATGTTCGCCTACTGCGTCGCGCTGGTCGTCGTCTTCGTCGGCGTCGGCTGGGTGCACCCGCAGCGCTGGGCGGCGCCGGGCTTCAAGCTGGACAAGCCGGGATCCGTCCTGATCGCACGCCGCGGTGGCTCCGCGATCTTCTTCGACAACGGCTTCTACAGCTCGCGCAGCCTCTCCACCGGCTCCCAGAACTGGCGCTTCCACAGCAAGGGCACCTCGATCGTCTTCGTGGCGAAGGGCCTGGCGATCCGGTCCACCACCGACCCGGCCCAGGCCGAGGTCCGCTCGCTGAGCACCGGCCAGGTGGTCGGCACCGAGAAGTGGCCGGCCCACGACCCGACCATCGCCACCCTGGCTCCGGGCAAGCCGCTGGCCACGGCCTCGGGCAAGCCGACGCCCGCGCAGCTCGCGAAGATGCCGAAGCTCACCTCGCGTGAGCACGTGATCGCGGTCGTCGGATGGGAGGGCATCGCCGCCCGCCTCGACGCTGCCGTCGACCCGACCGGTCATCACTACACGCGCCTCGACATCGTCGACGGCCCGACGAGTGAGACCTACCGGGTGTCCGGTGCCACGGGCCTGCAGCTCTATCAGGGCGTACTGGTGGTCGACTCGTCGCAGCCGCACGTCATGGGGCTGCTGCGGCACGCTCCCAAGGGCGCCTGACGGGCCTCAGGCCTTCAGGACCACACAGTCGGCCAGTGCCGGCCGCTGCTCGGCATCGGCCGACGCGCCGACCGTCGCCGACACGACGATGCGGTCGTCCACGTCCCAGGCGCGCACGGTGATGGTCTCGCCCGGGAAGACCACGCCCGCGAAGCGGGCGCTGAAGCCGCCGACCTTCGCCGCATCCGCGTCCAGCAGGCCGTCGGTGACCTCGCGGAGGACGATGCCGTAGCTGCACAGGCCGTGCAGGATCGGCGCGGGGAAGCCGGCACCCTGGGCGAACGCGGGATCGGCGTGCAGCGGGTTGCGATCGCCGCACAGCCGGTAGAGCATCGCCTGCTGCGGTGTCACGGCGTACGACGTCTCCAGGTCGGGCGCGCGCTCGGGGATCTCGACACCGGTCGATTCGCCGCGGGAGCCGCCGAAGCCGCCTTCCCCCTTGACGAAGATCGACGAGCGCACGGTCCAGAGTGCGGTGCCGTCCTCGGCGGCGGCGGTGCCCTCCTGCCAGATCACCGCGGCCTTGCCCTTGTCCCAGATGTCGGTGATCCGGGTCGAGACGGTGGCAGTGCCGGAGGTGGGGATGGGCCCGTGGACGCGGATCTCCTGCGAACCGTGCACGACCTGGGCGAGGTTGATCTCGCAGCCGGGCAGGTCGAGGGGCGGCGGGTCGGTCTCGTGGAAGGTCGGCACCACGACGCCGAAGCTCGGCAGCACCTGGAGACGCTCGTTGTCGAGCGTGTAGCGCAGGGCGCTCGCCGAGAGGTTGTCGCCGCGCCGCGCGCCAGCGCCGATCCCGAGGTGATAGAGCAGGACGTCGGACGAGGTCCAGGAGAAGGTGCGCGCGCCGAGATCGGCGCCGATCGCGATGTCCGGGTCGATGGGCATCAGGACGCCCCTTCCTGTGCGGTGGCGCAGTCGAGGGCGGCGAGGTAGCCGAAGACCATCGCGGGTCCGATGGTGCCGCCGGGGCCGGGGTAGGTGTGGCCCATGACGGCCGAGGACACATTGCCGGCGGCGTACAGGCCGGCGATCGGCGTACCGTCGGCGCGGAGCACCCGTGCCGCCTCGTCGGTGACGAGCCCGCCCTTGGTGCCGAGGTCGCCGGGCACGATCTTGACCGCGTAGAAGGGCGCCTGGTCGATCACGTTGAGCGAGGGATTCGGCTTCACGGTCGGGTCCGAGTAATACTTGTCGTAGGCGCTCTCGCCGCGCCGGAAGTCCTCGTCGACACCGCTCTTGGCGAAGCCGTTGAAGCGCTGGACCGTCTCGGCGAGTGCGTCCGCGGGTACCTCGATCTTCTCGGCGAGCTCGGCCAGGGTCGCGGCCTTCACGACGGTGCCGTGCTTGTACCAACGGCCCGGGAAGGGCTGGCGCGGCGACAGGCCGGCGAAGAGGTAGCGATTGCGGTAGCGCTGGTCGATGACCATCCAGGCAGGGACGTGCGTGATGCCGGTCTGCTCTCCCTTGTAGATCTCGTGGGTCGCCTCGACGTACGGCAACGCCTCGTTCATGAAGCGCTTGCCGGCGCCGTTGACGATGATCGAGCCGGGCAGGTTGCGCTCGGCCAGGCAGAACCACGGGCCACGGGGAAGCGGGATGGTCGGGCCCCACCAGGCATCGTCCATCAGATCGATGTCGGCGCCGATCGCAATGCCGGCGCGGTGGCCGCCACCGGTGTTGTTGGCCGAGCCGGTGCTCCAGCCCTCGTCGGTGGGATTGGGCAGGTACTTCTCGCGCATCTCCTGGTCGTGCTCGAAGCCACCGCTGCCGAGGATGACCCCCCGCGTCGCGCGAACGTCGACACTCGCGTCGCCGTGCTGTACGCGGACGCCGACCACGCGGTCGTTCTCGACGACGAGGTCGGTGAGCTCGGCGCCGTAGACCACCGGAACGCCGGCGTCGGCCAGGCCCTTGCGCAGCCCGATCGCGATGGCATTGCCCATGGCATAGCGCTTCTGGCCGCGCAGAAGGCTGATCATCCGCATCAGCATCACCTTGATCATCGTGATCGGGCCGCGCAGCGTGCGCATGCCGAGGCTGATCTTGCGGAAGTCGGCCTGGGTGACGATCAGGTTGGCCGGCGCCTTCGTGTACGGCGGGTGCAGATGGGCGAGCTCGTCGCCGAGGAAGCGCGCGTCCATGGGGACCGGTTCGACGGTGCGTCCGCGCGGGCGGCCGCCCGGCTGCTCGGGCAGGTAGTCGGCGTACTCGGGAACCCACGCGAAGCGGACCGGGGTGTTGTCGCGGATGAAGTCCATCATCTCGCAGCCACGGTCCAGATAGGTGTCACGACGAACCTTGGGGACGACATCGCCGACGATCGCGTCGAGGTACTTCTTCGCCTCCTCCTGATCGCCTGGATCGACCTGGCCGGCCGCCTGGAGGGCGTAGTTGCCCGGGATCCACACGCCGCCGCCGGAGCGGGCGGTGGAGCCGCCGAAGTAGTCGCTCTTCTCGAGCAGGACGGTGCGCAGGCCCTGGCGGGCTGCGGCGAGGGCCGCGGTCATGCCGGCGCCACCGGCTCCGACGACGACGACGTCGTACTCGCCGTCGAGGGCGGCCTGGTCAGAGGGCTTCATGGCGCAAAACTGTAACAGGTTCTACTATGGCCGCGTGACTACTTCGGATGCTGTCGAAGCCGCGGTCACGCGGCTGGCACAGGCCCAGGCGAGCCGGGTGCCCTGCGCCGCGGTGCGCGACCTGATCGGGACCGGGGACCTGCCCGCGGCGTACGCCGTGCAGCAGGGCCTGGTGCGCCGCCGGCTCGACGGCGGCGCCGTCGTGGTCGGTCGCAAGATCGGCGCGACCTCGGAGGCCGTGCAGAAGCAGCTCGGCGTCGACCAGCCCGACTTCGGCTACCTGCTCGACGACATGGATGTCAGTGCGCAGTCGCCGATCTCGATGCGCACACTGGTGCAGCCTCGCG
>JASLCW010000084.1 GCA_030151765.1 Marmoricola sp. | reverse complement strand
ACGTCGCCTCGCGGTCCTCCCAGCACTCGAAGATGTTGGGGCAGCCGGCCTCCTGGCACACGGTGTGGAGGCCCTCGGACTTCACCAGCTGCTGCAGCTCGCGGTACTGCGGGCCCATCTTGGCCCGGGTCTTGATCCACTCCGGCTTGCGCTCGATCGGGGTCTCCGAGTTGCGAGCTTCCAGTCGGAGCAGCTTTCGGCCGTCGGCAGCGATCGTCACGTCGTCAGCGTACGCCGAGGCCGCAGCGGCTCAGACGTCGCGCTTGCTGAAGCCGATCATCGAGGCGACCACCGCGATCACCAGCAGTGCGCCGAGGAAGAGACCCGCGTCGAGATGACTCAGCGCATGCGACGTGCCGCAGGCCTCCACCGACCGGCAGCGCAGGCTCTGTTCGGTGTAGTGGAAGTCGGACTGCAGCCAGCCGAAGAGGTTGACGCCGACCGACCAGCGGGTGGCGCCGGTGACCGGGAGCAGCGCGAGCAGGACCTCACCGCCGGCGGCGTACGCGAAGAGGATGCCGAGCGTCGCCACGGTGTGCCGCAGCAGCATCGTCAGCGCGAAGGCGCCGAGTCCCGCCGCGGCCGTGAGTACGACGGCTCGTCCGCCCATCGCCAGGATGTGTTGAACCGTCGCCGAGTCGAGCCCGCCCGCGCCGGCGATGTCACGACTCTCCGCCACCGATCCGAGGATCAGCCAGTAGAGCCCGAAGCCGGCCGCGCCGTACAGTGCCGACCAGAGGCCGACGGCCGCCGCCTTGGTCGCCCACAAGGTGCTGCGCCGGCGCCGGGCGATCATCTGGGTGCGCATCGCCCCGGTCTGCCAGTCGGCGCCGGCGAAGGTGGCGCCGGCGATGACGACGGCGGCGGCGAGCAGGACCGCGACCTGTCCGCCGCTGCTGTTGAGCTCGTGCTGGAGGGAGAGCGGCTGCCGGGGTAGCAGCGACTCCGCCGTCGGGGCCAGCGCCGTCGCGCACGCGCCGGCCTGCGACCCGGGTCCGAGATAGCGCGCCGGATGCTTCTCGCAGGCGGTGATCTGTGCGGCCACCTGCGGGTCGTGCGCGGCGAAGGTGGCATTGGCGGAGGCGGTGGCCAACTCGCTGGCCGTGGGCGGGCGGGTCTCCCACGCGGTCCGCGCGGCCAGGACGGCGACCGCGACGATGCCGGCCAGCATCAGCAGCGCGATGCCGCGACGGGCGATGAAGCGGGCGAGTTCGGCACGGAGCAGATTCATCGTCCTGCCTCCTCGTCGTTCTCGTCGTCGACGTGGGGCATCGCGTGCCCGGTCAGCTCCAGGTAGTAGCTCTCCAGGTCGAGTTTGCGGGCACTCAATTCGGTGACGTAGTGGCCCTTCTCGGCCAGCACCTGGGTGATCCGCTCCGGATGGTCGTGTCCCGAGACCAACAGCGCGTCGCCGTCGCGGGTGATCCCGAACCCGGCGGCGACCAGTTCGGCTTCGGCGCCCTCGGCGTCCGCGACCTCGACCCGGGTCATCGACTTCTGCTCGCCGAGCAGTTCGTCCACCGGCCCGGTCGCGAGCAGCCGGCCTTCGCCGATGATCGAGACCGAGTCGCAGATCTGTTGGACCTCGACGAGATTGTGAGAGCTGAACAGGACCGTCGTACCGGACTCGACCACGCGGGCGATCGCCCGTCGGATCGCCACGACGCCGGCCGGGTCGAGCCCGTTGGTGGGCTCGTCCAGGAGCAGGAGTTCGGGCCCGGTCAGCAGCGCGGCCGCGATCGCCAGGCGTTGCCGCATGCCCAGCGAATAGCGCCGGTACGGCGTGTGCGCGGCGCCGCTCAGGTCGACCGCCTCGAGCACCTCGCGGACCCTGCCGCGGGGGAGGCCCGCCGCGTGGGCGAGGAGCCGGAGATTGCGCTGACCCGAGAATCCGGGCGTGAAGCCGGGCTGGCTGACGGTTGCGCCGACGCGGGCCAGGGCGGGGGAGGCGCTGGAGGTGATCGGTTCGCCGAAGATCTCGATGCTGCCGCCGCTCGGCCGGGCGAGACCGAGCAGTAGCCGGAAGGTGGTCGTCTTGCCGGCGCCGTTGGGTCCGAGGAAGCCGTGGATTCCGCCGGCCGCCACCTCGAGATCGAGGCCGTCGAGTGCCGAGGTTCGGCCGCTCAGCGTGCGGTAGTTCTTCCGCAGTCCGCGCAGCCGCACGGCCGGCGCTGCGGCTGAAGGCGCTGCGGTCGGGGGCGTCGTGGTCACCCCCTCAGTCTTGCCTACCTCGGGCACGGCTGCGGAAACGACGCGCGTCAGGGTGTCGGGGCGGTCGGCGTGAGGACGGGCACGGTCAGTGCCGAGCGCTGGTGGGTGGGCTCGGGACGCGCCTCGTAGTCGGGGGTGGCGTCGTACGGCTCCCAGGCGAGCATCTCGACGAGATGCTGCCGCGTCGAGCCGAGCACCTCGGTCACCGGTACATCGCGTCCCAGCTCGACGGACAGGCTGGTGACACCGGCATCGTCGATGCCGCAGGGGATGAAGCGGTCGAACCAGCTCATGTCGACGTCGCAGTTGAGCATGAAGCCGTGCATGGTGATGCCCCGGCTCACCCGGATGCCGAGCGCCGCGATCTTGCGCTCGGGGCGCGACTCGCTCGCGCGCAGCCAGACGCCGCTGCGGCCGGGTACCCGCGCCGTGGTGACACCGAAGTCGGCGCACACCCGGATGAGGGCCTCCTCGACCCGGCGCACGTAGTCGACGACCCGCACATGGTCGGGCAGCCGCACGATCGGGTAGCCGACCAGCTGGCCGGGCCCGTGGAAGGTGATCTTGCCGCCGCGGTCGACGTCGATGACATCGGCGCCGCCCGGATCGATCGGGCGCTCGTGTGCGTCGGTGCGCTTGCCGCAGGTGAAGACCGGCGGATGCTCGAGCAGCAGCACCCGGTCGGGTGCGCCCGCCGCCACCTCGGCATGTACCTCGCGCTGGATCTGCCAGGCGTCGCGATAGTCGACCGCGTCGCCGCCCAGACCGATGATCGAGAACTCGGGTGCGTTCACGTTCCCGAGGGTACCTGTGGACAGCGGCGACCGCGTCGGCGCGATCCGGGCCATGGTGGGGCGATGTTCCTCTCACTGCTTCTCACCCCGCCCGCGATCGATCTCCTGCACCAGTGGGACCAGGCCCGGGCGCACGCCTTCGTCACCGACGACGCGCCGGCGCTGTCACGGCTGTACGACGCCGGCGCGCGAGCCGGCGTACGGGATGTCCGCCTGCTGCACCGGTACGACGCCCTCGGCGTGCGGATCTCCTCGATGCGGACGCAGGTCTTCTCCGTGCGGCCACGTCCGGGACCGACCGGCGGCGTCGTACTGGAGGTCGTCGACCGGGTCGTCGCCACAGGAGACGACGGACACCGGTGCCTGGCCCTTCCGGCTTCGCACCCACGGGAGCACCGCGTCACCCTGCGCCGGGTGTCCGGTCGCTGGCTGGTCGCCGCGGTTCGCTGAGGTTGTGCCCACCCTGTCAGGCGGTCGGCGACTGCCATACGCTGATCCACGTGAGCGATTTCGATGTAGTTGTCCTTGGTGCCGGCCCCGGTGGATATGTCGCGGCGATCCGCGCTTCGCAGCTCGGTCTGAAGACCGCGGTGATCGAGTCGAAGTACTGGGGCGG
>JASLCW010000080.1 GCA_030151765.1 Marmoricola sp. | reverse complement strand
GAGGCAGGTTCGCCGCCGTCTACTCGATCCGGGTCAATCCGCGGCGGATGTGCATCTCCGTCGCGCGCAGCAAGTACGCCGCCGGTCCGTATGTCGACAACTCCACGGGCCCGTTGCTCTGCCCCAAGCGAGGCGTCATCGACCCGTCGATCTATCGCGAGGGCACCAAGACCTATCTCCTGTACAAGACCGAGGACATCTCCCGCGGGATGCCGACCCGGCTGTGGAGCCGGCGGATCCATCCCGGCCTGCGCACCTTCGCCGAGCCGAAGGGGCACCTGTTGCTGCGTGCGGACCCGACCGACTGGGAGCGTGGCGTGATCGAGGCTCCGTCGATGATCCGCAAGGACGGTCGGCGCTATCTCTTCTACTCCGGCAATGGCTGGGGCCGGCGCGGCTATTCAACGGGCTATGCGATCTGCCAGTCGGCGATCGGCCCCTGTGCCCGTCCCGTCCTGCCGAGGCAGCCGCACGCCGAGCGGTTGCTGCGCACCACGGACAAGCTCGTCGGTCCCGGCGGTGCCAGCGCCTTCAAGGACCGCGCCGGGCGGATCCGGCTGGCCTTCCACGCCTGGAATGCCGGTGCGACCAGCTATCCCCAGTCGGATGCCTGCCGCACCAAGCCCAACGGATGCGGCCAGCGCCGGATGCACTTCGTGTTGCTGCATGTGGGCCGCAAGGGCTTCCTCACGGTGAAGTCGGGCTACTGACGAGGCCCACTATCCTGTGCGGGTGAGTGTGCGTCCCGGTTCCCATGCCGCGGTGGTGTTGCGTCGAGAGGAACTCTCGAGCCACCTCGTGCGGATCGTCCTCGGCGGTCCCGGACTCTCCGGCTTCGCGTCGACGGGTACGCCGGACGAGTGGGTGGGACTCGTCGTGCCCGGCCAGTTCCAGTCGCGCTACTACACCGTGCGCTCGTGGGCGGGTGGCGAGTTGACGCTCGACATCGTCGTGCACGCCGACGGCCTGGTCACTGAATGGGCACAGACCGACTGTGTCGGCGACGAGGTGACGATCTCCGACCCCAAGGGTTCGTTCGCCCTCCCTCCGGACGCGCAGTGGCTGGTTCTGATCGGGGATCTGACCGCGCTGCCGGCCATCGCCCGGATCCGGGAGAGCGTCGACCTTCCGACGCGGGCCTGGGTGGAGAGCCACGACGGCCCGATCACCGAGTACGGCGTCGACGCCACCTGGCTCGATGCCCCTGACGGCGAATCGCGACTGGCCGAGTTCGTGGCGACGATCGAATGGCCCGGTGGCGACGGTTACTTCTGGATGGCGGGGGAGTCCGCGCAGATGCGCGACATCCGGCGCTTCATCCGGCGCGAGCTCGGTTGGGGATCCGCCCGCCACGACCTGATGGGCTACTGGAGCAATACCCGGGCACGTCGTACGCGTGCGGTGGACCCGGGCCCCATCTATGCCCGCGGCAAGGCCGCCGGGTTGAGCGACGAACAGATCTGGGCCGAGTACGACGAGGCGCGCAATGACTGACAACGACGATGTCCACCGCAGCGGATTCGCCTGCTTCGTCGGGCGTCCCAATGCCGGCAAGTCCACGCTGACCAATGCCCTCGTCGGGCGCAAGGTGGCGATCACCTCCTCGCGACCGCAGACCACGCGGACCGTCGTACGCGGGATCGTGCACCGGCTGGACGCGCAGCTGGTGCTGGTCGACACACCCGGCCTGCACCGGCCGCGGACCCTGCTCGGCGAGCGGCTGAACGACCTCGTCCGGACCACGTGGGCGGAGGTCGACGTGGTCGCCGTGTGCTTCCCGGCCGACCAGAAGCCGGGGCCGGGCGATCGCTATCTGGTGTCCGAGCTGGCCAAGGTGCGTCGGACGACGAAGTTCGCGGTGGCCACGAAGACCGACCTCGTCGACAAGGCGAAGCTGGCCGACCACCTGACCGCCATCGCCGAGCTGGGGCGGGAGGTCGGTGTCGAATGGGCCCAGGTGGTGCCCGTCTCCGCGGTCGCCGGCGACCAGGTCGCGCTGCTCGCCGACCTGCTGGTGGCCGAACTTCCCGAGGGACCGCAGCTCTATCCCGACGGCGAACTCACGGACACCCCGGAGGAGGCACTGGTTGCGGAGCTGGTCCGCGAGGCGGCGCTGGAGGGTGTCCGCGACGAGCTCCCGCACTCGATCGCCGTCGTGGTCGAGGAGATGGGCCTGCGCGAGGACCGGCCGAAGGACAAGCCGCTGCTGGACATCCACGCCAATCTCTTCGTCGAACGCTCTTCCCAGAAGGGCATCGTGATCGGTCACAAGGGCAGCCGGCTGCGTCAGGTCGGCGCCGATGCACGCAAGCAGATCGAGGCGCTGCTCGGCGTACCGGTCTATCTGGACCTGCGCGTCAAGATCGCCAAGGACTGGCAGACGGACCCGCGCCAGTTGCGTCGCCTCGGCTTCTGAGCGGCTTTCCTGACAATTTCCTGATTCGCCGAACAGCACCGGAGCGCAGACGTACGGTTCTGCCCGGAGGACCCGCTCTGCCGGGTTGGGAGATTCATCTTGAGGGCCTGCCGAGGCTGTGTCTCGGCACGGAGGGATTCGTCATGTCACGCACCGCCAGTTCGTCGCGCCCGTTCGCGGCCACGCTCGTCACACCCGTCAGGGCCCGCCGGCTTGCCGCCGGCGTTGCCGTCGGTGCCCTCGTGGCCTCGGCCACGATCGCGGCCTCACCGTCCTACGCAGTCCCCACGGACGTGGCGCAGACCTTCGCCGCCACCGGGTCCGTCCAGGACTGGACCGTGCCCACCGGTGTCACGGAGGTCTACGTTGACATCAGCGGCGCGCAGGGCGGAGCAGCCTATGGCGGGGGCGGTGGTGGCGCCGAGCTGACCGGCACGATCTCGGTCACGCCCGGCGAAACGCTGCACATCATCGCCGGCAGCGCGGGCCAGAACGGCTGGATGTACAGCGCGGGCGCCGGAGGTGGTGGCGGGTCCTTCATCTACACCACCCCGGATCAGAGCGGCATCCTTGCCGCCGCGGGCGGCGGTGGTGGTGCGGGATCGAATCGGTTCCCGTCGGCGGCGAGCACCGGCACCTCCGGCATGGCCGGAGACAACGGGGGTGGCGCGGGCGGCAGCGACGGTGGCGGTGGCGGTGCCGGGACCGCCGGCGGTGGCGGCGGCCTGCTCACCAACGGCGGTGGTGACGGCGGCCAGTCCGTCGTGAACGGCGCGTCCGGTGGTGCGGACTACGGTGCCGCGGGCGGCTTCGGTGGCGGCGGCGGAGCGAGCGGCTTCGCCGGCGGTGGTGGCGGCGGCTACAGCGGTGGTGGCGGCGGACGCTTCGTCAGTGGTGGTGCCGGGG
>JASLCW010000029.1 GCA_030151765.1 Marmoricola sp. | reverse complement strand
CACCGAGACCGGAATTCACCTGCTCCAGTACGTCGGCCGTCTGCTGTTGCGGCACCGAGGCGAGGAGCTTGTTGAGCCGGTCGATCACCGGACCGATCTGCGGCATCGTCACGCTCTGGGCGGTGCCGATCACCGAGCCCTCGTGGAGATAGGGCCCGTGGTCGACGGCGGGCACCAGATCGACGTACTGCTCACCGATCGCGGAGGTGCTGTGCAGTTGCGCCGACACGGCGGTCGGGATGTGTGCGGAGTTGTTCAGCCGCAAGGTGACGACGGCGCCGTTCTTGCCGACGTCGAGCGAGGTGACCTTTCCGACCGCGGCACCGCGATAGGTCACATTCGCCTGCGGGTAGAGGCCGGAGCTGTCGGTGAAGTCGACCTTCACGTTGTAGACGCCGATGCCCAGCATCGCCGGCACGTGGGTGTAGGTGAAGACGGTCAGGCCTAGCGCGATCGCGGCGATGATCCCGAAGATCCAGAGCTGACGGCGGATGAAGGGCGTGAGCAGCATCAGCAGTCTCCGATCAGGCCGAGCAGGCAGGCGCCGTGCTTCGTGGTCGGGCTCGGCGTGGGCGGGGCCGGCGTCGCGGGGGTGGCGGAGGTCGTACCGGCGGGAGCGGAGCGGTTGGTCTTCTTCGGCTGCTTCGACGGAGTCGCCGAGGACAACACCATCGGACCGGCCAGCGGATTTGCGCCGGCCGCCGCCGAGGCGAGGCCGAGTCCGAGGAAGTTCTTCGCCAGGCCGGGCAGCCGCAGGTCGATGTTGGCGAAGAGGTTCGCGTAGTCACCCTTGATCGCATTGGTCGTCGTCATCGCCGGGAAGGGGATGGTGATACCGATCTTGAGCGCGTCCGGGAGCTGCGCGGCGACACTGCCGAGATGGCCGAGGATCGGCTGCAGGGCGTCGAGATTCGCGAGCAGCGCGCGCTGGTTGACCGCGACGACCTCCGCGGCGCGGGTGCTCACCTTCCCGGTGCTGGTCACCGCGTGCACCAGGTTGTCCCGCTCCTCGTTGAGCGCCTTCAGTCCCGGCGTGATTCGGTCAATCGCCTTGGCGATGGTGCCGCGCCGGTCGGAGAGGTTGGTGCTGAGCCGGTCGAGTGAGGACAGCGCGGAGATGACATTCGCCCGGTTGTGATCGAGTACGCCGAGCAGCCGGTCGGTCTTCGTGATCAGGTCGCGCGTGTTGGGCTCACGATGCCGCAGTGCGGTCGACAACTGGCCGGTGAGGACGCTGATCTGGGACAGACCACCGTTGTTCAGGAGCAGTGCGGCCGAGCCGAGGACCTGTTCGGTGGCGGGATAGCTACCGGTCTGCTCGGTGCCGATCACATCGCTGTCGTGGAGGACACCCGGGGCGGCCGCACGGGTCGCGGTCGGCTTCGGCGACGTGATCTCGACGTATTGCGCGCCCAGGAGGGTCTTCTGCCCGATGGAGAAGACCGCGTTGCTGGGGATGGCGACCTTCTTGAGCAGGCGGAGCTTCACATCCGCCTGCCAGTTCCTCGCCTGGATGGCGGCGACGGTACCGATCGTCACGTTGTCGAGCTGGACGGTCGAGTTGGGCACCAGGTTCTCGACCTGCTTGAAGTGCACGGTGACGGTGTAGCCGTCGCTGCCGACGCCGGCCTGGCCGGGAAGCGTGTAGTCGTTGGGCTGCAGGCTGCAGCCGGTGACGCCCAGCAGGCCGGCCACCACGGCGGCGGTCACGAGCTTCCTCATCGGTGGCCTCCCAGCAGTCCGCCGAGAACACCGTCGAGGAGTCCGGTCACGCCCGACAGCGGATTGGACGCGGTCGGCGGCGTGGCGGCGGACGGCGTACTGGTACCTCCGGACGGAGCGGGCTTCACCGAACTGACTCCGGGCACGCGATCCAGGCCGAGTGTCTGGAGCAGCGGCTGCAGTGCGGTCTGACACTGCGCCGCCGTACCGCCGACGCCGAGCAGTGCACCACAGACGAGTTGGGCGACGCTGTCGAGGTTGGTCAGCGAAGCGCGCGCGGTGAGCGCCTGGTTCTCGATGATGTTGTAGAGATTCGAGAGCGCCGTCGGCGCAACGTGCAGTACGCCGGCCAGCTCATTGGCACGTGAGTCGAGCGTCGCGGTCAGCTTGTCCGCACCATTGATCGACGTGCGGATCGCCTTGCGGTTGTGGGCGATGAAGGTACGCGTCTCCTTCAGCGCGGCGCCCAGCGAGGTCACCGCAGCGGTCATCGAATTCCGGTTGGAGTCCAGGACCTGGCCGACATTCGCCAGTTCCTGCGTGAAGCCCTTGACCGCGCCATCACTGACCGCGAGGTTGCGGGTGAAGGAGTCGAGGTTGTGCACGGTCGTGAAGAGATCGCTGCGGCCGTCCGACAGGGTGTTGGCCGCGGAGCGCAATGAGGCGATCGAGCGCCGCAACTGACTGCCGTCACCGGCCTTGAGGTTGGCGTCCAGAGTCGTGATCGCCTGCGCCAGCGAACCCGGCTTGCCGTCGCTGCCGGGGCCGAGCGCGACGGAGAGATCGCTGAGCTCCTGCTTCACCCCGTCGAAGGAGACCGGGATCGTCGTCCGGTCGGTGCCGAGAACGGCGCCGTCGTGAAGCTGCGGGCCGGAGGTCCAGGCGGGGCTGAACTGCACGAAGCGTCCGCTGACCAGGGTCGGCGCCACGATCGCGGCCTTGGCATCGGACGGGATCGGCTCGTCGGAGTCGACCGTCATCTTCACCAGCACCTTGGTGCCCTTGGGCTCGATCGAGGTCACCTTGCCGACCTTCACGCCGAGCACGCGGACGTCGTCGCCGACGTACAGGCCGGTGCTGTTGGTGAAGTACGCCGACACCGTGGTCTGCGTTGCGCTCTTGAAGATCATCCAGCCGCCGATGGCCAGCGCCAGCACGACCAGGAGGGCGATCCGGCGCGGGGTGAACACGCGGGCGACCAGGCTGCCTTCGTCGACGACCTCGGACTCGTCGGTCACTGGCTCACTCATTGCAGTGCCCCCGAGAGGATCGGCGCCAGGGTCCCCGGCGAGGTGAGGTTCTGGATGAAGGCGTCGAAGAAGGGGCCAGTGGAGATCGCCTCGTTGAAGGCCGTCGCATAGTTGCGCAGCCCGGTGATCGTCTGCTGCAGATTCGCCTTGTTGCGGTTCAGCTGAGCGATCACCTTGTTGAGCTGCGTGAGGGCCGGCGTGGTGACCTTGTCGTTCTCGGAAAGCACCGCTCGCAGCTGCGCGCCGAGCTGATTGGCGCTGTGCAGGAGATCGACGACCACCTGCTGGCGGGCATCCAGCTGGCTGAGCAGCGAGTCACCGGACTTCAGCAGTGAGGTGATCCGCGCATTGTGCGAGTCCAGTACGCCGGTCACCCGGCCGGCCCGCTGCAACAACGACTGGAGGGAGGTGTCGTTCTTACCAACGGCGTTCGCGAGCTTCTCGACACCGGTGAGAGCGGCGCGCACATCGCCGGGCGTCTGGGCGAAGGAGTCGGACACGGTGCGCAGTGCATTCGACAGCGCAGCCTTGTCGATCGACGCGGACTTGTCGGTCAGCTGGTTGAGGTCGCTGTTGATGTCGTACGGCGCGGTCGTGCGCTCGAGCGGGATCAGCGAGCCGTGGCGCAACTCCCCCGTTCCCGACGGCACCAGCTGCACGGCCATGCGACCGAGCAGGGTCACGGTGACGATGTCGGCTCGGGTCGTGCTGCCCAGCCGGGGCGCATCGGAGTCGAGGGCAAGGGTCGCGAGCACCTTGCCGCGGTCGAGGCGGACCGAGTCGACCTTGCCCACCTTGGCCCCGGAGACACGGACCTCGTCATTGGCCTTGAGCCCGGCCGCCTCCGGGAACTGCACGGTGATCGTGTTGTCGTTGCGCAGCAGCGGCAGATGGTCGAAGTTCATGCTGGCGACCAGCACGAGGATGATCACTAGGGTGCCGATGAGACCGAGCACCGGACTGGGCAGCTTGTTCTTCCGGACGCGCGCCATCACTTGCACCTCGAGACGTCACTGATGATCCACGGGGTCTGCAGCGTCTGCGAGCCCGAACCGCTCAGGGTCACGCGCACACCACAGAGGAAGAAGTCGAAGAAGTTGCCGTACGACGCGGTGTTCTGGATCTTCGCGTAATGCTTGGGCAGTTGCGCGAGCAGCGCGTCGAGGACACTTGCCCGGCTGTTCAGGCCGCGAGCGGTGGCGCCGAGCTCGCGCAGGTCCGGATTGAGCGAACGTCGCGAATTGCGCAGCAGATCGGCTGCCCTGCCCGCGAAACCGTCGATCCTGGCCGATGCGTCGAGCACCTGGGTGTCCTGCCTGTCGAGTCCGCTGACCAAGTCGTCGAGCTGACTGATCAGCTGGCCCGTCGTACCGCGGCGGGAGTCGACGGTGCCGAGCACCGAGTTGAGGTTGTCGATCACCGAGGTGATCAGCTGTTCACGGTTGCCGATCGCCGTGGTGAAGCTGCCGACCGTCGACACCAGCGTGCGCACCGCACTCCCCTGCCCCTGCATTACGGCGACCAGCTGTCCGGAGAGCGCATTGATCTGACTCGGGTTCAGTCCCTGGAAGAGCGGCTGGAAGCCGTTGAGGAGGGTGTCGAGATCGAGTGCCGCCTGGGTGTTCTGCACCGGGATCGTCGAGCCCGCCGGCAGCGCGGCCGCGTTGGCATTCGGCCGGGTGAGCAGCAGGTCGCGGTCGCCGATGAGGTTCTTGTACTGGATGGTCGCGCGCGTCGACGAGTTCAGATCATTGCCCGGTCGGACGCCGAAGCTCACCAGCACGGTCGAGTCGGGGCGCACCTTGATCGACTCGACCTTGCCCACGTCGGCACCGGCGATGCGCACTTGGTCCCCGACGGCGAGGCCCGAGATGTCGTTGAAGACGGCCTTGTAGTGCTGATAGGAGCCCGGGCGGCTCGCCGACATCACCGCGCCGAGCCAGTAGATGAAGATCGCCGAGACGATCACGAAGATCGTCAGGCTGACCAGGTCGCGGCGTTGCTGCCTGCGGACCCGGCTGACCTTGGGCCCCTCCAGCTGCTCGGCCTTCTCGGTGTCGTTGTCGGTCGCGGTGCTCATCGGCCCCCTCCCACCACGTTGAGCAGTCCGGCGAGGGTCCCGAAGAAGGTGGTGGCCAGCTTCTCGGGCGGACTCGGCTGCGGGCCGGCGTACGGGTTGGCACCGGTGAGGAAGGTCGGCGCGGGCTGCTCCGCCTCCGCCTGCGTCACATAGGGCAGTCCGTAACAACCCGGTCCGCGGTTGTCCCCGATGACCGGCGCATTGCGCGGATAGGAGTACGGCGCCCGGCCCGGCTGGATCCGGGTGATCGTGGTGACGCCCGGATGGGTGCCGCCGACGGCCCTCTCGGCCAGCTTGTTCGCACTCGCCAGACCCTCGACCACACAAGGGAGTTCGGGCGAATAGCGAGCGACGGTCTGCGCCACCGGATCCAGCAGCGCGAGCGCGGCGCGCAACTGCTTGCGGGTACTCCGCAGCAGGGTGTCCGACTTGCCGCTGAACGAGTCGAGCTGGTCGAGGAAGCCGTGCAGCGTGGCCTGCTCGCGCACCAGGGTGTCGCTGGTCGTGGTCAGATGATCAGCCGTCGCCAGGATGGAGGGCATCGCCTTGTCGTAGATGTCCAGCGTCTCCCGGCCATTGCGCAGGTCGCGGTTCAGCTGCTCCAGCGACGGATTGAAGGCGGCGAGGTAGCGGTCCACCTGCGTGATCAGGGTGCCGATGCGTTCGCCGCGGCCGTTGACGGCGGTCGCCAGCGCGGTCAGGGCATTGTTGACCTGACTCGGCCGGGCCGCGTTGAGCACCTTGGTGAGGTTGTCGAAGGCGGTGTTGATCTCGGTGCTGACGTGATCGGAGGCGATGACGGCGCCGGCCCGGATCGGCGCACTGTCCGCGGCTTGCTTCGGCACCGAGAGCTGGACGTACTTGGCACCGAAGGCGGTGGGCGGCACGATCTGGGCGACCACGCCGGACGGGATCTTGTGCAGTTGGTCGCTGTCGATGGCCAGCTTCACGTCCACGCGGTCACCGCGGACGGATGCCGACTTCACACTGCCCACCTGGACGCCGTACAGCTTGACCGGCGAGCCGCTCCCGAGTGTCAGGCCGGCACGGTCGGAGACGACGGTCAGCGGCTCGGTCGACCTGAAGACGCCCTTGTACGCCGCGACGGTGCCGGCGATCACCAGGGCGATCACCCCGATGAAGGTGAGCCCGAAGAGGAATTTGCGATCGAACATCCCCATCACCCCGAGATGTGGACCGACGGACCGCCCCAGATGGCGATACCGAAGACCAGGTCGACGAACATGGTGGAGATCAGGGCCGACCGTACGGCGGCGCCGACCGCGCGACCCACCCCCGCGGGACCGCCGGAGGCCTTGAAGCCGTGGTAGCAGCAGATCGAGACGATCACGAGGCCCATCAGGAGGACCTTCGCGATGGCCAGGAAGAGGTCACTAGGGACGAGGAAGGTCGAGAAGTAGTGCTGATAGTCGCCGACCGCCTGCCCGTAGCCGACGGTGACGACGAGTTTGGTGGCGAGCCAGGTCATCATCACCGCGACCGCGAAGAGCGGAACGATGGCGATCAGCCCGGCCAGGATCCGTGTGGTGACGAGATAGGCGACCGGCGGGACCGCCATCACCTCGAGGGCGTCGATCTCCTCGCTGACCCGCATCGCCCCGATCTGGGCGGTGAAACCCGCGCCCACCGTCGCGGTCAAGGCGACGCCCGCGATGATCGGCGCCACCTCACGGGTGTTGAAGTACGCCGAGAAGAAGCCGGACAGGACACCGACGCCGATGTTGTCGAAGGACGTGTAGGCCTCGAGGCCGACCTCGATCCCCGCTGCCGCGCAAAGGAATCCGACGACCACGACGGTGCCGCCGATGAGGGCGAGGGCACCGGTGCCGAGGCTCACCTCGGCGAGCAGCCTGATCACCTCGCGGCGGTACTGCTTGATCGCCTTCGGGATGTGCGAGTAGGCGTAGGCGTGGAAGGAGAGTTGGTCGCCCAGGTTCCGGATGCCGCGCACCGGCCCGGCCAGTGCGGACATGACGCGATTCGCCTCGAAGTCAGCCATCGTCCCTACTTTCCGATCAGCTTCAGGAAGACGGTCGTGATCACGCTGTTGGAGGCGAAGAGCAACATGAAGGCGAAGACCACGGTCTGGTTCACCGCGTCGCCAACACCCTTCGGGCCGCCCTTGGCGTTCAGCCCCAGGAAGCAGGCCGTCAGGCCGGCCAGGAGACCGAAGACGCCGGCCTTGATCTCGGAGACGATGAAGTCAGGGAGCCCCACCAGCAGGGTGATGTCGTCGAGGTAGAGACCCGGCGTCGCTCCCTGCAGTACGACGGAGAAGAAGTAGCCGCCCACCAGGCCGACCACGCTCACCATGCCGTTCAGGGCGATACCGACGAGGGTCGACGCCACGACCCTCGGTACGACGAGCCGTTCGATCGGATCGATGCCCAGGGTGATCATCGCGTCGATCTCCTCGCGGATCTTCCGCGAGCCCAGGTCGGCGCAGATGGCCGTCGCACCGGCTCCGGCGACGACGAGCACACTCACGATCGGGCCGATCTCACGGACGACCGCGACCGCCGCGCCGGCTCCGGCGAGGTCGACCGCGCCGATCTGGATGAGCAGCTGGTTGACCTGGAAGATGATGATCACGCAGAAGGGGATGGACACCAGCAGCGCCGGCACCACCGAGACGGTCGTGATGAACCATGCCTGCGAGACGAACTCCCGGAACTGGAAGCGCCGCGTGAACATCTGCGCAAAGGTCTGGCCGACGAAGCGGTAGAAGTCGCCGAAGGTGCCGAGCGCCTTGGCGAAGAAGCTCGACGCCAGCGCGTCCTTCGCGATCTTCTGTGCCGACTCCGACATCCCTGTCGGTGCCGACGAAGGCGCTGAGATGTCCGTCATGCGTCGACCGCCACGGGCCCGGCCCTCTCGACAGGCCAGATCGGGAGTCGCAGCGCGGCCGGCGCGAAGTCCGGGACGACCGGCCTCGCCGGAGCGATCGGTTCGATGCGCCGATAGTCCTCACCGAGCGCGGGCCGCCGGTCGTCCTCGCCCTTGTTGGGCCACATCGAGAAGGCCCGCTCGGCCTGCGCGGTGATGGTGAGCGACGGGTTCACCCCGAGATTGGCGGAGATCGCCGAGCCGTCGACCACGTGGAGGCCGTCGTACCCGTAGACCCGGTGGTAGGCGTCGATCACACCACTAGAGCGGTCGGCGCCGATCACACAACCGCCGAGGAAGTGCGCGGTCATGGGGATGTCGAAGATCTCGCCGACGCCGCCGTACGCCGCTCCCCCGATCTCGTCGGCCATCCGCCTGGTGGCCTCGTTGGCCTTGGGGATCCAGCTCGGGTTGGGTTCACCGTGCCCCTGGGTGGAGGTGAGCTTGATACGGCGGAAGAGGGTCCGCCGCGGCTTCACCGTGATCGAGTTGTCACGGGTCTGCATGACCAGCGTGATGATGCTGCGATTCGACCAGTCCGAGAGCCCGAGGTAGAGCGCCAGGAAGTTGCCGGGGTGGCGCAGGATCTGGCCGAGCCAGCGAAGGACCCTAGGGACCCTTCCGCCGCCATCGGTCATCACCGTCGTCATCAGCGCCATCAGGTTGGAGCCGTTGCCGTAGCGGACCGGCTCGATGTGGGTGACCTCGTCGGGGTGGAAGGACGAGGTGATCGCCACGCCGTGATGGAAGTCGTTGTCCTTGCGGCTGCGCAGCTTCGTGTTGGCCGTGCAGATCGCCTCGGAGTTGGTGCGGGTCAGGTAGCCGAGTCGGTCGGAGAGCTCGGGCAGCCGACCGCTCTCCTTCATCTGGTGCAGGAGCTCTTGCGTGCCCCAGGTGCCGGCGGCCATCACCACATGGGCGGCACTGATGCTGCGGGCACCACGACGTCTGCCGGTCGGACGTACGGCGACGTCGTACCCGCCGCCCTGACGCCGGGCGATACCGGTGACCGTCGTCAGCGGCAGCACCTCGGCGCCCGCTTGCTCGGCCAGGTAGAGGTAGTTCTTCACGAGGGTGTTCTTCGCGTTGTGGCGGCAGCCGGTCATGCACTCGCCACACTCGATGCAGCCGGTACGACGCGGTCCGGCGCCACCGAAGAAGGGATCCTCGACCTCGACGCCCGGCTCGCAGGCGCCGTCGCGACCGAAGAAGACGCCGACGGGCGTGGTGTGGAAGCTGTCCGCGACGCCCATGTCGGTGGCAACCTTGCGCATCACCTCGTCGGCCGGCGTGACGGTCGGGTTGAGGTTCACCCCGAGCATCCGCTTCGCCTGGTCGTACGGCGCCGCCAGCTCGGACTTCCAGTCGGTGATGCCCGACCACTGCTGGTCGCGATAGAAGGCGTCGGTCTGGGGTTCGTAGAGGGTGTTGGCGTAGACCAGCGAGCCGCCGCCGACGCCGGCACCGGCGAGGACCACGACATTCTTGAGGACCCGGATCCGCTGGATTCCGAAG
>JASLCW010000465.1 GCA_030151765.1 Marmoricola sp. | reverse complement strand
CGACCCATGGTTTGCGAGGTACGCCGGCATTCTCATAGGGGTGTTTCTCTATGCGCCCCAGCTCTATCTGTTCTACAAGTCCTTCGACTACATCGAGACCTCTTTGGCGGTCGCAATCGCCTTCGTCTATCCGACGCTGGTGATCGTGCTCGCGTCTGTAAGACGACGCATTCGGCCCAGCGTCACGGAGATCGCGCTAAGCCTGGTCGCCATCGCCGGGGTCGTGGCCACCACGCGTGCAGGTACCGAGGCACCTGTGGCGACTCCTGGAGTGCTGCTGGTCCTCGTCGCTGCCGCGATCTACGCGATCTACATCGTCGTTGCCGGCGAGTACATTTCGCGGTTGTCGCCGCTGCGCCTAGGTGCTCAGGTCACCGGGAGCGTCGCTGCCACCACCGCCGTGGCCGGTCTCCTCACCGGGTCGTTGCGATTCCCCGGTCAGTCCATGACCTGGTTGTTCATCGGGGTTCAGGCCATCCTCCTGGTCGTGAGTACGAGCCTCTACTACCTCGGCTTGGAGCGGCTGGGTGCGAGCCGGGCATCCTTGATCGACACGGCACAGCCATTGTTCGCTGTGCTGGCAGGAAGCCTGCTGCTGGGCGAGAAAGTTGGCTGGATCCAGGTCGTCGGCATCGTTCTGGTGACGAGCTCGGTGGTCGGGACGGCGATCTTGACCCAGCGGAGGCCGGCGGTCCCGTTCGTCGAATGACGGGTCAGTCTCTGGGGTCAGGCCGCCACGATGCTGATGAGGTCGTCGACGCCGGCGAGACTCCCGTCGGTGAGTGGTGCCAGCAGATCGAAGAACTCCCGGGGAGGAACGACGGACTCGGGTGCGTGGACACCGGTATCGAGCAATGAGCCGCGACGGAGCAGCTCGACGCCGATGCCCAGCGGCACGCCGGTGTTCCCTCCCATCCGCGCCGGATGGAAGTGGAGGGGGAAGGCAGCGACTGACCGGGATTCCCCATCCTTGGTCCCGATGGCGAGGCTCCACTCGACCGGCAGCGGGTCGCGCGGACCCTTGTCGGCCGGTCGGGGGTGACGGGCGATCCGTTCCATTCCCTGCCGTGTCGTGAGCCTGCCCTCGCCGACCTCGCGGCCGACCTCGCGCAGGAGGTCCAGCAGCCAGGCCGGACCGGACTGGAGGTTCAACGAGCGCGTGAGGTGAGGATAGGTCCGCGGCAGGGTGATGGGCTCGGGGTGGCCCATCGTGTACGCAACGACGGGCCCGATTCCCGGAAAGTCCAGGTGAACGGGCGAAACGGCGTCGACCTGTGCAGGTCGTCCGCCCTCCCACGCGCGAATCTGCGCGCTGCACTGGTGAATCCAGTGGTCCATCGCTGCTGAGGCGGCCGGGGCAGGGAAGCCCGGTTCGTCGACAACGGTCGCGGCGCTCACCTTCCAGCCGGTGTAGAGCTCATGAACCTCGTCGAGGTGTTCTGCTGCCATCACGGCGCACAGGTTCGTCACTCCCGGGCTGCCGCCGAGCCCGATGACGACGTGCAGGCTCTTTGCGCGCGCGCGCTCGTCGAGATCGAAGGCGGTGATCGTGGGCTGCCAGTCGTCGTTGATGTCGAGATAGTGACAGTCGCTATCGATGGCTGCCTCGATGATTGGCATCATGAAGGAGGCGAACGGACCCATCGTGTTGACCACGACATCGTGATCGGCGAAGGCCGCTCGCAACGCCTCTGGGTCGGTGGCATCGAGTGAGAGCGCACGGCATGGTTCGCCGACAGACTCGGCCACCAACTCTGCGCGGACAAGGTCGATGTCAGCGACCGTCAGGGTTTCGGCTGTGCCTAGTGCGGCGATGGTCCGCACGGCCCACCGGCCCATCGACCCAGCTCCACCCACGGCGATTACTCGCAGCAACTTGTCGGGCATGTGAGGTGCTCCAGTCCTTTGTCGCCTGCCGGGCAGCATCTGCTGCCCGCTCGATCGCCCGAACCTAGATGGATTCCTGGCTACTGCTCTCTCGAGCGCTGACAAGGGCACCCACGTGGGTGTTGTTGTGAGTGCAGATGCTTCGATCCCTTGACACTGACTGAACGCCCATTTAAGTTCTTAAATGAACGTTTAATGAGGAGGTTGGCAGTGACGATAACCGTGGAGCGCAGCCGTGATCTCATTGGCGAGCCCGAGCCGGAGCTCGGACCCGATCAGTGCAGACCTCAACGGATCTTGGTCGTCGATGACAATGAGCTGGTTCAGGCGGGCCTGCGGGCGCTCCTCAGTGCTCAGTCGTGGGTGGCGAACTGTCTAGAAGCGGCATCGACCGCGGCAGCCATGGAGATCGCCCGCCGGCGCCAGCCGCAGATCGTCCTGGTCAGCACCGCGGTCAACGGAGAGTCCGGACTGGCATTCTGCCGGGAACTGCATCTGGCACTACCGATGGCGAAGATCGTGCTCATGTCCGGTCACGGCCGGGTCGCCCGGACCCTCGCCTGTGCTCACGGCGCGGTGGGATTCGTGTCGCTGGGCATGCCTGCGAAGGCGATCGTGGATGTCGTGCAGAGGGTGGCCGAAGGTGCTCGGATGTTCCCTCGTGAGCAGATCGCCGAGCCGAATGCGCTGCTCTCCAGTCGCGAGATGGATGTCTTGAGGCACCTGGTCGCGGGGATGAGCAATCCTGAGGTGGCAACGGCTTTGAACCTATCGAGGCACACCGTCAAGCAACATACCAGCGTTGTATATCGCAAGCTCGGTGTGCGCAATCGAGTCCAGGCTGCGTCGCGCGCACAGGAACTCGGACTTGTCGCATGACGCCCCGGAAAGGCGGTGGATCAGAAATCCACCCGTTCGGGGGAAGTATCAGGCCGACTCGCACGACTAACATCTGCGCATGAACTCGGCGAAAGCGGCAGCGATTCGAGCGACCACAGTTGCTGCTGAAGACGCAGTGGGAGCGCGCGAACGGATCCTCGCGGCTGCTATCCGATACTTCCAGCAGTACGGATATGAAGGTACGTCGATTTCACGGATCGCGACCGCAGCGCAAATGACGCCGGCCAACATCTACTGGCACTTCCCGTCGAAGATCGACCTGTTGGCAGAGGCCCTACAGACTCTGTACCGCGACGCGTACAGCGTTCTGGCTCAGGCGGTGCGTGACGGTAATGCCGAAGAACGCCTGGCAAGCTATGCGCGGACCTATGTGCTCATACAGCTCACGGAGCTGGACTACAACTTCGGCTACGCCACCCTGGCCTCTTCGCTTACCCCGGACAAGCGCCATGAGCTGTTGGCCGCCAGTCGCCCCTATCTGGATTTGTTACGGGACATCCTGGAACAAGGGCGCAGCGAGAAGGTCTTCGCCACGGAAGAGGTCACGGTGACGGCCTTCGCCATCTCGACAATGTGTGAATACGTCTTCACCTGGTACCGCACAGGCGGACATCTGTCGGTCGCCGAAGTGGGCGATTGGTACGCGGAACTCGCTCTTCGGATGGCGCGCGGCTGACCGGGATCGCCCCGGATCTCAGGTGATCAGGTTGACGCAGCGCTCGAGCGTCTTGCGCTGGTCGGCATCGAGGGCCTGCTTGGCTCGTGCTAAACGATCCCAGGCGACATAGCGAATGTCGGCCATGGCACAGGCGACTTTCTCGGAGTCCACCAGGACTGCCTGTATCCCGAAGGTCGTCGTACCGACGAGGGTGAGGCGCACGTGTAACGCAGCAGGAGAACGCTCCATGGTCACTTCGCGGCGGTACGCGATATGGAGATCGGCCATGACGTACTCGGGCGGTTGCGCCCGCAACGTATGCGTTAGGAAGGCGGCTGTCGCGTACTCGAGTGCCACAGGGTAGTGCACGGCCGTCATATGACCGAGCTCGTCGATGCTCGACGTGGGCACCGGGTAAGAAGTCGACCACCATGTCTCGTAGTTCAGGGGGAAGGTGAATGCCCCCCGTGGGCTCACGGTTGTCATGCTCGAACGGTAGAGGGAGGGTCTGCGCCGCGCGTTCAGTCGATTCCCGCTACACCCACGTGGGCTATGTACGTGGCTCTCGATGTCCGGAACCGTCGTCATGCGCGAGAGTCGTCTGCGTACGGCGAGCACGGCTCGGCCGGTGGTTGCGGGATCATCAGGGAGGAAGGCGGAGATCGTGGGCGGACGAGTCGCAGTGCTGGGGCTGGGCAACATGGGCGTAGCCCTGGCCCGGACTCTGTTGGGCACGGGGCACCAGGTCCGAGTCTGGAACCGCACGACCGCGAAGGCCGAGGCTCTGCGCGAGGACGGAGCCCTTCCCGCCGACACAGTTGCCGGCGCGATCGCCGACACCGAGCTCGTCGTGGTCTGTCTCGCGGAACACCGGATGACCATGCCCGTACTGCAGGAGTTGGACCTGGTCGGCCGCTGCGTCATCCAACTGACCGGCGGAACTCCTGACGAGACAGCCGCGTTGGATGCCTGGCTGCGCGCCCGTGATGCCACGCTCGTCGAAGGGCAGATCCTGGTCTATCCGAGCGCTATCGGTACCAAGGACAGCCGGATCGTGTACGCGGGCCCCGCTGCAGCCATCGCGAAGGCCCGCTCGCTCATGGATGCGTTCGGTGGAGCTGTCCTGCTCGGCGAGCAGGTCGGTGCGGTCAGCATGCTCGGAACCTGCGCAAGGGTGGCCTACCAGGTGGGGTCGGTCGGCGCCGTGCTGGCCGCGGAGATTGCGCGTGTCCAAGGGGTCTCGGTCGAGGCTGCACTCGTGGAAGTCGATCGGGTCTTCGATCTCGCTGTCGCCGGCGTACGCCGTTCGTTCGCCGACACCGGGCCCGTGCGGAGTGACGAGGTCGAGGTCACCATCGAGCGGATGGCCGAGTCGACGGCTGCGCTGACGGAGATCGTCGCCGGACTCGGATTGGACAATGCCCTTCTCCGGACCACGTCCAGCATCCTGGAACGAGCGCGTGAAGCCGACTGCGACGGAGATCCTGTGGGATTCGTTGCGCCCACGCTTCGAAGGTCGGTGCCCTGACCGGACGCCTGCTCGCCGATGGTCCCCCAGCTGGGCGTCATGCCGGTAGGGAGGGCCGTACGGCCGAGTGGACAGATTCAAAATACCCACGCGGGGACGGGGTCGTCGCGACGGAAGGACAACGGAGGTGAGGACGAAGTGCAGTTTCAGGAGGACACGCCCGTAGTTGTCGTCGGGGCGGGACTCTCCGGCCTGACGGCAGCGTGGAAGCTGCGTCAAGCGGGGCGTGACGTCGTGGTGCTGGAGGCTTCGGAGCGGCTTGGTGGTCGGGCCATCCAATCGACGGTCGACTGGGAAGCAGGCCAGTACGCCGACCTGGGTGGCGAGCTCATTGACATGAGTTACCACGCGATCCGCCGGCTGTGCGCCGAGGTCGGTGTCGAGCTCTTGCCTCCCCAGGTGTACGGCGAGCCACACGATGGCGACGAGTCGCTGATGGAGGGCTACCTTCGATCCTCCCGTTTCGTCGTCGGGGATCGCGTACTGAGCCGCGATGAGTGCGAGACGGTCGCCATGGAGCTTCGAGCAGCCGCTGCCGGCTATCCGCCGCAATCCTCGGAAATCGCCGAGCAGTGGATCCGACGGGCCCGGCTCTCTGGACCCGCCGCTGCCGTCGCGCGCGCGTTGACCCGGTTGTTCGCGCAGTTGGATCCCTGGGACTGCGACGTGCACTTCATCTTCTCCCCTCAGGGCGGTGCCTTCCAGCGAGTTCGCGGAGGAACCCAGTCATTGCTGATGGCGTTGGCGCAGGGTGTTGACATTCGGCTGGGCGACCCGGTCGTCCGGATCGAGCGCGACCGGATTGCCCGGATCACGACGGAATCGGGTGAGGAGTTCGTGACCAACGCCGTGGTGTGCGCCGTAGGGCCCTATGCGGTGTCGACCATCGGCTTCGACCCGCCCCTGGCCGACGAGCGAATCACCACGGTGACCTCGCTGCTGCCCGCGATGGGAGGCAAGGTGATTGCGCAGTACGCGGAGGGTGACGCCGTCCGCGAGGCTTTCGCCTCCCTGGTCTGCACCGATGGCGTGATCAACACCGCGTGGGTGAGTGTGCCCGACGATCCCGGTACGCCGGCCGTCGTCACCTCCTTCTTCGCCGGTGCCGAGCGCGGACTGATGGCTGATCCGGGGGCTGCCCATGCCAAGCTCGACCAACTCGTCGAGCGTGTTGTTGGGAAGCCGGTGACCCGCTTGCGCGGCGAGATCAAGAACTGGTGGGCCGAGCCGCTCCATCTGGGAATAACGCTGGCTCCCGCAGAGGCCACCCGCGCCACGGTGACCGGAATTCTCGGTGCGGAGGAGCATCCGATGCACTTCGCGGGCGACTACACCGACGCCCCCATGTGCGGAACGCTCGAAGGCGCAGTCAGATCCGGCCTACGGGTCGCTGACGAGGTGCTGCGCACCGCCGACGTCGTCCGCACCGACCACGTGACCGAAAGGCTGGCCCACTCATGACGACCGCAGTCATCGGAGCCGGGATGGCAGGGCTCTTCGCCGGCCGCCGACTCAGCGCCGCCGGTGAGGACGTGGTCCTGATCGAGGCCACGCAGTACCTGGGTGGCCGGACCCGAGGGGATCGGGAGGCGCTTCAGTACGGCGCCGTCGCCGACCTCGGTGCGTCTTTCCTGGATCGGGGTCAGAATCTCCTCCTGAAGTTCTGCATGGACAACGACATCAAGCTGTCCTCCCAGCTCGCGCTCTTTCCAAAGGAGCCCGGCGGGCGCTACAGCGGAGCCTCGATTCTGCTCGGCAATCTGGTGGTGAATGGCCGTCGGGTGACCGAGGCTGAGTGTGAGCGGC
>JASLCW010000408.1 GCA_030151765.1 Marmoricola sp. | reverse complement strand
GGCATCGGCGACGTGGAGGCACAGACCGAGCGGGCGATGGCCAACATCGACATGCTGCTCCGCGAGGCCGGAGGCGCGATGGAGCACCTGGTGAAGCTGACCATCTACATCATCGACCCGCGCTACCGCGAGACCGTCTACCGGACCATCGGGCGCTGGACCAAAGGCGTGCATCCGATCTCGACGGGGCTCGTCGTCTCGGCGCTGGCCCGCCCGGAGTGGCTGGTCGAGGTCGACGCGATCGCCGTCCTTCCGGAGCAGGCGCGATGACCTTCTCGGTCCTCGCCGCCGACGAGACCGGCGCGATCGGCATGGCGGTCGCCTCGTCCAGCCCCGCCGTCGCGGCCCGCTGCGTGCACCTCCGGGCCGGAGTCGGCGGCGCGTCCTCGCAGAACATCACCGATCCGCGCCTGGGCACGGAGCTGCTCGATGCTCTCGCTGCCGGTGACGACGCCCGCGGCGCGATGGCCCGGGTCGTCGAAGGCCGCGAGCTCGTCGAATACCGCCAGCTGACCGTCATCGGCCCCGACGGCCGGGGTGCCGCGTACTCCGGCGCCGAGTCGCTCGGCGTTCATCGCGCCCGCGTGGGCTCGAGCGTCGTCGTGGCCGGCAATCTGCTCGCCGAGGCGGAGGTCGTCGACGCGATCGTCGATGCCTTCGAGACGTCGACGGGCGAGTTGGAGAACCGCCTGATGACGGCACTCCGCGCAGGGCTTGCCGCGGGCGGAGAGGCCGGCCCGGTTCACTCCGCCGGGCTGTCGGTGGTCCGCGAGGTGCCCTGGCGGGAGACCGACCTGCGGGTCGACTGGAGTGAGGACCCGATCGGCGACCTCGGCGATCTCCTCGCCGTCTGGCTGCCGCAGCGCGACGACTACGTCACGCGCGGGCTCGATCCCACCGCGGCACCGTCGTACGGCGTGCCCGGGAACGAGTAGGCGATGGCGAGGGAGCAGGCGGCCCGGATCGTCGCCGGCGATGCCGAGCGGCTGATCAGACTCTCCGAGCAACTGCATGCCCACCCGGAGACGGCCTGGGAGGAGCATCGCTCGGCCCGCTGGGTCGCCGAGGCGCTGGACGAGGCGGGCTTCGACGTGACGCCCTCGTACCTGGGTCTGGAGACGGCCTTCCTGGCCAGCTTCGGCAGCGGTCCCTTCCGGCTCGGACTCTGCGCCGAGTACGACGCCCTCCCGGGGCTCGGCCATGCCTGTGGCCACAACCTGATCTCCGCGATCACGGTCGGTGCAGCTCGAGCCCTCGCCCCCCTTGCCGATGCGGCCGGACTGACCGTCGAGGTCTACGGGACCCCGGCCGAGGAGGGCGGCGGCGGCAAGATCGAGCTCCTCGAGCGCGGCGCCTTCGCCGGTCTCGATCTGGCGATGATGGCGCACCCCGCACCCGTGGACGTTGCCGAGGCGGAGCCTTTCGCGGTCTCCCACTCCCACATCTCCTACGAGGGAAAGGCCGCCCATGCGGCGGCGTACCCCGAGCACGGGGTCAACGCGGCGGATGCCTTCACGATCGCGCAGGTGGCGATCGGCCTGCTGCGTCAGCAGCTCCCGTCGTCGGTGCGGGTGCACGGCGTCATGACCAACGGGGGAGAGGCACCCAACGCCATCCCCGCTCACAGCGAGGGTCGCTGGTATGTCCGGGCGAAGAGCCTGGCACAGCTCGCGGAGACCGAGCAGAAGGTGTGGCGCTGCTTCGAGGCCGGGGCACTCGCCACCGGATGCGCCCTGGAGGTGAGTCCCGAGAGCAAGCCGTACGCCGAGTTCCGCACCTTCCGGCCCGCGCTCGACGCCTATGTCCGCAATGCTCACGAGCTCGGCCGGGTCTTCGATCGGGAATCCCCGGCCCGCCGGATGAACCGTGCCTCGACCGACATGGGCAATGTCTCGCAGGTGGTGCCGGCGATCCATCCGTACGTCGGCATCGGGTCGCTGCCGGCGCTCAACCACCAGCCGGAGTTCGCCGCACACTGCGTCGGGGGCGCGGCCGAGAAGGCTCTGCTCGACGCCGCGCTCGCCCTCGCCTGGACGGCGCTCGACGTCGCCGGCGCGGCGGGTGTCTGAACGGGCTGACGGGTACCCGAGATGGGAATGGCGGCCAAGCGGCAGGATGGGCGCGTGAAGCCTCCCTCGTTCACCCTGGTGCAACTGCGCTATTTCGCGGCTGCGGCCGAGCTCGGCAGCATGACGGCCGCGGCTCGCGAGCTCGTCGTCTCGCAGTCCGCGGTGTCGACCGCGATCGCCCAGCTCGAGAAGGAGCTCGGCGTACAGCTGCTCTTGCGGCACCACGCGCGCGGGCTTGCGCTGACTCCGGCCGGCCGGGCCTTCTATGCCGAACTGCGCGGCTTCCTGTCCCACAGCCAGGAGCTCGCCGACAGTGCCGCCAGCGCCGGCGGCGAGCTGGTGGGGACCCTGACGGTCGGTTGCTTCGACACGCTCGCCCCGTTCTGGCTCCCGCATCTGGTGACCTTGTACGCCGAGCGCCATCCGGCGGTCGAACTCGAGGTGGTCGAGGCCGAACACGCCGCCCTCAAGCAGAGCCTCCGAACGGGCCGTGCCGAGGCGGCCCTGATGTACGCCTATGACCTCGAGGACGACCTGGAAGGCACCAAGGTCAGCTCGGCGACTCCGTATGTGCTGCTCGCCAAGGGGCATCGGCTCGCCCGGCGGGCGAAGGTCCATCTCGCCGAACTCGCCGACGATCCCGTCGTGATGCTGGAGCTGCCGCACACGTCGACCTACTTCCGCTCGCTCTTCGAAGAGGTCGGCGTGGAGCCGCGGGTGCGGCACCGGACGGCCGGATACGAGACGGTCCGGTCGATGGTCGCGGCCGGTCATGGCTACGCGGTGCTCAACCAGCGGCCGGCGCACGACCAGACCTACGGCGGCGGCGAGATCGTCACGGTCCGGCTCGCCGACGACTTCCCGGCGCTCGACGTGGTGGCCGTGCGGATGCGGCAGGCCCGGATCACCCGCAAGGCGGATGCCTTCATCCGGGTCTGTCGCGAGGTCGGTGCCCGCCTCGCCGGGTCCGCCGGGTAGGCCCGTCCAGTCATCGATTCCTTCGATGCAAGTGCTCGCTTTCTCCCGCTCGACAGATGACAGACGGTGGCCCACCGTTGGGGCATGAGCAGCGAGACCCGCGACCAGGTGACCAGTGCGGAATGGCGGGCGCGAGCCGGGAAGCTCACCCCCGCGACGAATGCCTGGATCGGCGGTTCGGTGGCGGCCGCGTCGGGCGCGACGAGGCCGACGATCAACCCCGCGGACGGTTCGCTGCTGGCCGAGGTCGCCGAGTGCGACGAGCACGACGTCGACCTGGCGGTGGCGGGTGCGCGCCATGCCTTCGGGGCCGGCCATTGGGCGGAGGCATCGCCGCGCGAGCGGGCCGGCGTACTGCACCGGATCGCGCAGCAGGTCGAGGACCATGTCGAAGAGCTCGCGCTCCTCGACAGCCTCGACGCCGGCAAGCGCATCGTCGACACTCTCGCGATCGACGCGCCCGGCTCGGCGGCGATCCTGCGCTGGTACGCCGAGTCGCTGGACAAGGTCTATGGCGAGATCGCCCCGACCGGTCGTGACGATCTCGCTCTCGTGAGTCGAGAGCCGCTCGGGGTCGTGGCCGCGGTGGTCCCGTGGAACTACCCGCTGGAGCTCGCGATCTGGAAGATCGCCCCGGCGCTCGCTGCCGGGAACAGCGTCATCCTCAAACCTGCCGAGGATTCTCCGCTGTCCGCGCTGCGCCTGGCCGAGCTGGTCGCCGCGGCCGGACTCCCCGAGGGCGTCTTCAGTGTCGTACCCGGTGCGGGACCGGTCGTCGGCCAGGCGCTCGGCCGTCATCGCGAGGTCGACGTGGTGACCTTCACCGGATCGACCGGCACCGGCCGGCTCTTCCAGCAGTACGCCGGCCAGTCCAATCTCAAGCAGGTCTGGCTGGAGGCGGGTGGCAAGAGTGCCGTGGTCGTCCTCGACGACATCGCCGATGTCGATGCGGTGGCCGACAGCGTGGCTGCCGGGATCTTCACCAATGCCGGCCAGGTCTGCTCGGCGACCTCACGGCTGGTGGTCCAGCGCGGCGTCGCCGAGGAGCTGGTACGACGGGTCGTGGACCGTGCCCTTGCCATCAGTGTCGGCGATCCGCTCGATCCCGGAACCGACATGGGGCCGGTGGTCAGCGAGCGGCAGGCGCGGCGCGTCATCGAGCTCATGGAGTCGGGCGCGGGGGAGGCGGCCGAGGTGTACGGCGGTGGCTTGGTCGCGGACATGCCGGCACCGACCTATGTCCGTCCGCAGGTGCTGGTCGGCGTGGATGCCGGCGCCCGCATCGCCACGACCGAGGTCTTCGGGCCGGTCCTCTCGGTGCACGTCGTCGACACCGTGGACGAGGCTGTGACGGTGGCGAACAGCACGCCGTACGCGCTCGCCGCCGGACTGTGGACGGACAGCCTGAAGCAGGCTCACGGCGTCGCCAGGCGGCTGCGCGCCGGCACGGTGTCGGTGAACTGCGTGGATGCGCTCGATGTCGCAACGCCCTTCGGCGGATTCGGCCAGTCCGGCTACGGCCGGGATCTCTCGCTGCACGCGCTCGACAAGTTCACCGGTCTCAAGACCACCTGGATCCGGCACACCTGATCAGGACCGGTTGAGGATCTCGGCCAGCACGGTCGCGTCGCTGATGTCGCTGCGTCTGCTCGAGGTGAGCAGCGTGAGGCGCCCTTCGCCGGCGAGTTCACGCAGATGGGCGAGTGCCTTGGCCTGGTCGCCCTCGGCGAGCTCTGCTCGGTAGCGCTGTGCGAACTCGGTGAAGAGCTCGGGATCGTGGCCGTACCAGCGGCGCAGCTCCGCGGACGGAGCGACGCTCTTGCACCATTCGTCGAAGTGCGCCTTCTCCTTGCTCAGCCCGCGCGGCCAGAGGCGATCGACCAGCACCCGCCGACCGTCGTCGGGGCCGGGCGGGTCGTAGGCCCGGAGTACTCGTACCTCTCGTCGTCCTGTCATCCCGGCGACTCAGGCGGCCTCGGGCAGGCGGCGGAGGATCTCGTGGAGCAGCTCGCCGTGCTCGGCGAGGGTCTTGGTGTGTTGGTCCAGGACGCGGCCCTGCTCGGCGATCGCCTGGGTGTGGCTGTCGACGGTTCCCTGGAGCTGGGTGAGGGCTTGGGTGTGGCTGTCGACGGTTCCGCGGATCTCGGAGAGAGCCTGAGTGTGGCCGTCGACCGTCTCCTGGACATCGCCGATCAACTCGTAGATGGACACCGTGTCATTCTCCACCCGGACCAGCCGGGGACCCAGTTCTGTGCTTCGCTCCATGCGCTCACGTTAGGCAGCCGCTGCGGACCGCACCAGCCCCCGGCAGGCATCTGTGGAAAAGTCCCTCAGAAGAGCCGGTCCTCGGCATTGTCCAGTCCCCGCAGGGCGTCGTAGTCGACGACGACGCACTGGATGCCGCGGTCCTCGGCGAGGACGCGGGCCTGGGGCTTGATCTCCTGGGCGGCGAAGATGCCGCGGACGGCGCCCTTCGTCGTGAGCAGGGGGTCGCGGTTGAGCAGCTCCAGATATCTGGTGAGCTGCTCGACCCCGTCGATCTCGCCGCGACGCTTGATCTCCACGGCGACGGAGAAACCCTCGGCGTCGCGGCACATCAGGTCGACGGGCCCGATGGCGGTGGGGAATTCGCGGCGTACGAGATTGAGGCCCTCGCCGAGGCTCGCGGGGTGTTCGGCGAGGAGCTCCTGGAGATGCTTCTCGACACCGTCCTTCTGCAGGCCGGGATCGATGCCGAGGTCGTGCTCGCTCTCGTGCAGGATCTCCTCGATCAGGATCCGCAGCGTGTCCTCGGTCTTGGGACTGACGACCGTCCACTCGACGCGACCGTCGTCGGTCTCGCCCTCGGTGAACTTGCACGGCGGGCTCATCCAGTTGAGCGGCTTGTAGGAGCCGCCGTCGGAGTGGATCAGGACCGAACCATCGGCCTTGAGCATCAGGACGCGGGTGGCCATCGGCAGGTGGGCGGCGAGGCGTCCGGCGTAGTCGACCTGGCAGCGCGCGACAACGAGTCTCATCAGCGCAAGAACCTAACCGATCAGCCGCGGGTACGCCGGACGAGGTCCCGCACGACGGCGCGCCCTATCGTCACCGGGTGATTGGCCACGGTGGCGAGGCGTCCGCGCAGGGTCAGCGGGTCGTGCGCGATGCCCAGCTGGCGCAGGATCGTGGCCGAGTCGAAGTAGGGCCGCTCGCAGACGATGCCGGCGTCCTCGTCGAACTCGAAGATCGCCACGCAGCGCACCTCGAAGGCGCGCCCGGTCGCCGGCAGGCCGCGGAAGGGGCCGAGATGCGTGCCGAGCAGGTCGAACTCGACGACCACCGAATCGTCGGCATGGTGCATCTTCACGAGCCGGTTGCGCTGGTCGGGGAAGGCGGTCCGGGTCTCGGCGAAATAGCGCTGCACGGCCTCGGTGCCGTCGTACACGTCGCCCGTCGGGACGATCTCGTAGCGCGGGTGCGAGAAGGTGCCCATCGTGGTCGCGTAGTCGTGCTCGTTCTCGGACTCCATGTGCTCCCGTACGACGGCCTCGCGGCGCGCCCGAAGGGAATCGTCGATTGCCATGACAGGACGGTAGTGCGCCACCCCCGGATGGGTGTGAGCAAGGACTCGTCCGATTCGTGGTCGACGGGTTACCGTCGAGTAGCATCCGTGGCACCATCGGCGCATGACTCAGAGCAGCGCCGAGATCCACGACCTCCTTGTCCTGCCGTACCTCAACCACGCGGTACGCATGTTCGAGGCCGGCTATGCCTCGGCCGCCGACATCGACGCGGCGATGCGTTTCGGCTGCGGCTACTCCGCCGGGCCGCTGGCGACGATCGACGAGATCGGCCCGGCCGTCGTACGTGACGCCCTCGCCGCGCGCTTCGCCGAGTCGGGCGACAACCTCCACAAGCCGGCCGGTCTCCTCACGGAGATCGCCGACGCCGGGCGCACCTTCGCCGGCGAGCAGGGTGGTGCCGAGGCTCCGGCCCCCGAGTTCAAGCAGGAGATCA
>JASLCW010000435.1 GCA_030151765.1 Marmoricola sp. | reverse complement strand
CCGCCGTACCGGTGTGGTGCATCTCCAGTGCCGTCACCGCGATCACCAGCGTCACCCAGACGACGGCCATGACCGCGAGGATCGCGTAGCCCTGGCGGACATCGCCGACGAGCAGACCGAAGGTGCGGGTCAGCGCCACCGGTATCACCATCAGCAGGAAGATCTCGAAGACACTGCTGAGCGGGTTGGGGTTCTCGAAGGGATGGGCGGAGTTGGCGTTGTAGAAGCCGCCGCCGTTGGTGCCGAGCTCCTTGATCGCCTCCTGGGAGGCGACCGGCCCGCCGGTGATCATCTGGTGGTGCCCGAGAAGGGTCGTGGCCTCGTGCCCGGCGGAGAGGTTCTGGATGGTGCCCATCGCGATCAGCGCGATCGTGGCGATGACCGCCATCGGGAGCAGCACCCGGATTACCGCTCGGGTCAGGTCGACCCAGAAGTTGCCGATCCGGTCGGTCTTGTTGCGGGTGAAGCCGCGTACCAACGCGATCGCGACGGCGAGACCGACGGCCGCCGACACGAAGTTCTGGACGGTGAGGCCGGCCATCTGGACGAGATGGCCCATCGTGGTCTCGCCGGAGTAGTTCTGCCAGTTCGTGTTGGTCACGAAGGAGGCGGCCGTGTTGAAGGCGAGCGCGGACGGCACCGCCTTGAAGCCGAGCGACCAGGGCAGGTGCTCCTGCAGGCGCTGCAAGGCGAAGAGCAGCACCAGCCCGACCACGGAGAAGGCCACCAGTGAGCGTGCGTACGTCGACCAACGTTGGTCGGCGCGGGCATCCACGCCGATCAGGCGGTAGATGCCGCGCTCGACCTTGAGGTCTTTGTCCGTGGTGAAGACCCGGGCGAGATAGCCGCCCAGAGGGCGATAGCAGAGCGCCAGGGCCAGGACCAGGAAGGCTGCCTGGAGGATCGCGGCCATGGTGTCGGACATCAGAAGCGCTCCGCGAAGAGAAGGGCCAGGACCAGGTAGCCGAGCATCAGCACGGCCAGCACCAGGCCCACGGTGTCGTCGGTGTTCATGAGGCCATGCAAGCTCCCCGCGAAGGCTGGATCGGCCGCCCTGACAGGATCCAAACGGAGACCGTGGCGAACCTGACAGGCCGCTGATGCGGATGTGACCCGGCGCTCGTCGTACCGTGGGGGTGTGAGGTCCACGCTGCTGTACGACGCCGACCGCGGCTTCTGCACGAAGGCCGCGCACCTGGCCGGGCGGCTGCCGCTGGACATCCACATCACCTCGCTGCAGTCCGTCGATCTCCCGTCGCTGGGCGTCTCGCCGGAGCGGGCGCTCGAGGAGATGCCGTACGTCGGCGCCGACGGCTCGGTCTGCTACGGCCATCGGGCGGTGGCCGCCGCCCTCGGCACCGGGCCCTTCCCCTTCCGGCTCCTCGGCCGGGCGATCGTCCTGCCCGGGATCGGCCGGATCTCCGAACGCGTCTACCGCTGGATCGCCCGACACCGTCATCAGCTCCCCGGCGGCACTCCGGCCTGCGTCCTCCCTCCTGCCCCCTGAGCGGGATAGTCCACGACCTTCTGGTTGCTTGAGCGGCCGTTTTGCCGCCAGAACGTCGTGGACTATCTGGTTTGGCCGTGACCCTCTCGGGGTGCTCGCGTTGAACACCCCAAGTCGTCTTCGGAGGTGGGGAATGCGTGCATTCGCACGTCGCGCACGGGTCCTGGTCGCGATCGCCGCGCTGGCAACAGCGGGGACGGTGGCCGTCGTACCCGGATCGGCCTCGGCGGCCACGGAGCCCACGAGCGTCACGATCTTCCTCAAGCCGGGCGACGCCGCGGCGTTGAACCGACTGGCCGCGACCCCCGGGCAGTTGACGCCGGCGCGGCGAGCAGCGCTCGACGAGGCACTGCCGTCCCGCGCGGCGCAGCAGGCGGTGGAGGACCGGTTGCGCGCGCAGGGCTTCACCGTCACCGACGTGTCCTCCTGGTCGGTCACCGCGAAGGCGCCGGCGGCCAAGGTGGACTCGCTCTTCGGGCTCGCCTCGGCGGTGACCGGCCTGCTTTCGCGGCTGCCGCTGGGTCTCGAGTCGGTGGCGAGCGCCGCCTTCGAAACTCACGGTGGCGGGCCGGCCGTGAAGATGCATGCGGTGACCGGCACCGATCTGCGCAATGCCTACACGAGCGCGGCGCAGACCAGGTCGCGGATCGCGCCGTACGGCGGGCAGTACCGCGGCCCGCGCCCGACGATCGCGACGATCCAGTTCGCCGGCTGGAATCGCAACGACCTCGCCGTCTTCGCCCGGCAGAACCGGTTGCCCTACAACTCGTCGACCTTGACCGAGGTCCCGGTCAACCAGTCGTCGGTTCCCGGGACCAGTTCCAGCGAGGGCTCCGTGGAGGTCGCGCTCGACCAGGAGTCGATCCTGGCCACCAACCCCTACGCCCACCAGCGCGCCTATTTCGCGCCGAACAACAACGCCGGCTTCGTCAATGCCTTCGGCCAGGTGCTCGACGATGTCGTCGGCCGGAATGCCTACCGGGGCGGGGACTCTCACATCACCGCGCTCTCCGTCTCGTGGGGCAGCTGCGAGACCGACGCGTCGGCGTCCAGCCAGACCGCCAACAACATCATCAAGAGCCTCACCGCGGCGGGCGTGACGGTCTTCGCCGCCTCCGGTGACTCCGGGGCCTACGACTGCGCGGACTACCTGCTGGGCCAGCCGATCAATAGCAAGATCGGCGTCGACTTCCCGGCCTCCTCGCCCTACGTCGTCGGTGTGGGCGGCACCACGCTGAGCCGGAACCCGGGCGGACCCAACAACGGACGCAACTGGGTCGAGACCGGCTGGAGTTGCTCCGGCCAGAGCGATTGTGCCGGCGGGCTGCTCGCCTTCGGCGGCGGCACCGGCGGCAGTGGCGGCGGTACCTCGCAGGTCTTCGCCAAGCCGTCGTACCAGGACGCGATCGGCGGGTCGGGGCGGAAGGTGCCCGACATCGCCGCGGTCGCGGACCCGGCGACCGGCATGAACATCTACTCGTCGTACGGCTCCTACGGCTGGGTGACCGTCGGCGGCACCAGCCTGGCCGCGCCCGTCGAGGCGGCACTCTTCACGAACATGCTGTCGGCGCACGGGCTCTCCCATGGCATCGGCAACATCCACGGCAAGCTCTACTCCGCGGCCAGGAGCGCCGGCACCTTCCGGGACATCACCGAGGGAGGCAACCCCTACGCGGCCGGTCCCGGCTACGACCTCGTCACCGGTCTGGGTGCGCCGCTGTGGCCGGCGATCGGCCAGCGCATCTTCGGTACGGCGTCGCTGCGGCCTGCCGTGACGTGGTCGGTGCGCAAGAAGGGCGGCCATCGCACCGTGACCCTGAGGTGGAAGGCGAAGCGCGGGCTGCTCGCCTCGGTCACGGTCCTCTCGCCGACCGGGAAGGTGATCGCGCGCCGAGTGGCGACCGCGCCGAAGGGTGCGGTGACCTTCCAGGGCCGTGTGGGCAAGCGCTATCGCGCCACCATCAGCGTGGTCGACGGCTCCCACCGGATCTCGCCCGTGCGGAGCTACGGCTTCAAGCTCCGACGCTGAGCCGTCGGGACCGGCCTCGCCGGTAGCCTCCCCGGCGTGAGTGAATTCGACACGATCGTCGTCGGGGCAGGAGTCGCGGGACTGACCGCGGCACGACTGCTCGCACAGGCGGGCCAGCGGGTCGTCGTACTGGAGGCGCGCGAGCGGATCGGCGGCCGGCTCTGGTCCGAGCGCTGCGACGGCGTCACCACCGATCTGGGTGCCTCGTGGATCCACGGCATCGACGGCAATCCGCTGTACGACGTGACGAGCGGCTTCGGCATGCCCGCCACGGAGTTCACGGTCGGCAGCTACCAGCCCGGGAGCCGGCCGATCGCGTACTACGGCCCATCGGGCGAGCGCCTCGGCGATGGTCAGGCGGCGCGCTTCATCGCGGATGTGCACGACTTCGACGAGCGCCTCGCCACGACCATCGCGGCCTCGGACGCAGGATCGTCCTATGCGGACGTGGTCGAGGAGACCCTCGCTCGGCTGTCGTGGGATGCCGAGCGTGCCGAGCGAGTGCGCGAGTTCCTGAAGCATCGCTCCGAGGAGCAGTACGGCGTCTGGTACGCCGATCTCGACGCGCACGGACTCGACGACGATGCGATCGACGGCGACGAGGTCGTCTTCCCCGACGGCTACGACGCTCTCGCCACCCACCTCGCCGGTGGTCTCGACGTACGGCTGGGGCACGTGGTGGAGCGCGTCGCCTGGGGCGACGGTGCCGTCGTGACCACCGCGGACGCCGACTTCTCGGCTGATCGCGTCGTGGTGACCGTGCCGGTCGGCGTGCTCAAGTCGGATGACTTCGCCATCGAACCCCCGCTGCCCGCGGCGCATGCGGCGGCGCTCGGCGGTCTCGAGATGAATGCCTTCGAGAAGGTCTTCCTCCGCTTCCCGACCCGGTTCTGGGACGAGGACGTCTATGCGATCCGACAGCAGGGGGTGGCGGGGGAGTGGTGGCATTCCTGGTACGACCTCACCGACCTGCACGGCGTACCGACACTGCTGACCTTCGCCGCGGGGCCGTGCGCGAAGGCGATCCGTGGCTGGAGCGACGAGCGCGTCGCCGGCTCCGTCCTTGCGGCGCTCCGGGGCTTGTACGGCGATCGCGTGGAAGCGCCCGACGAGATCGTCGTCACCGACTGGCAGGGCGATCCCTTCGCCCGCGGCTCCTATGCCTACATGAAGGTCGGTGCCGTGCCCGAGGACCACGACCGCCTCGCGGTGCCGATCGGCGAGGTCCTCCACCTCGCCGGTGAGACCACCTGGACCGAGGACCCGGCCACCGTCACCGCGGCGCTGCGGTCAGGGCACCGTGCGGCCGAGAACATCCTCGGGCGCGCGGTTCCCTTCCGCGACCTGTGGCAGTCCGACTGAGCTCGTTCGGGTCAGTGGCTGACCGAGGTGTTGGTGATCGCGTCGACCTGCTGAGGTCGGATCAGATCTGCCGCTCGGGAAGCGTCACGTGGAGGTCGGTGCCGGGACCGACGGGGAGTTGGCACGAGAGCCGTGAGTTCTCCGCGCGGTCACAGACCGTGCCGTCGAGCATCTCGTCCTCGATCTCGCCCACGGGTGGAAGGTCGGCGAGGTCGGCCGCGTCGACGTACACATGGCAGGTCGCGCACATCATGAAGCCGCCGCAGTCGGCGCGGATTCCGGGCACGCGGTGACGCTTCGCCGTCTGCATGACCGATTCGCCGGCATGTGCGTCGACGGTGATGGTCTCGCCGGCTTGGTTCGTGAACGTGACCCGGGGCAGCGGTGTCTCGTCGGTCGCCGTACTCATCGAGCCGCCGCGCAGACCCAGCCGGAGGGCATCTCGCCGTTGGCGACGAAGTCCGCGAGGATCGCCTCCTCGTCGGAGGTGAGGTCCGTCGCTCCGTGGGGGTAGACGATCGGCTCCTCCTTCATGTTGTGTCCGCCGAGAGCCTCGAGCAGTTCCCGGCAGCCTGCCGCGATCGCCGCCTCGTCAGTGTCCGCGGCACCCAGCAGCCGGTCGATGCCGTCCATCAGTCGCCAGATCTCCCCGTGCTCTTTGGTCATCACCAGGATCGGCATCATCAGGCCGGAGCGCCGGATCGGGGGAAAGAGGAACTCCTCCTCCAGGTAGATGTGCCGGCGCAGCGCCGCGAAGGCACGTCGCATCGGCTCCGGGTTCACGGTGCCCTCGCCGAGCTCGCGGAGGAAGCCCTCGAGGCCCGCGTCGATCTCGTGGTGCTCCCTGGTCAGGCTGTCGGCCAGATCGATCGTCATCGGTGCACCTGCCTCGGTGTCGTAGGTCGCGGGGTGTCCGGGACGCCGGAAGTTTATCCAATCGACACTTGTAACAATTGCCGGGTCACCGATCAGGAGACCGGACCCTCCATCAGTGTCACCGTCGTCGTATGGCTGCGCCCGTTCGCGCCGGTGTAGGTGATGACCACCGAATCGCCCGGGGAATGGGCGCCGATCGCCTTCTGCAACTGGCTGCCCGTCGACACCCTGATCCCGTCGACACGGGTGATGGTGTCGCCCGCGGCCAATCCGGCCGCGGCCGCCGGAGTTCCGGAATAGACGCCGGCGATCGTCCTCGTCACGTCCGTGCCCGAGGCGGCCAGCCCGACGCCGAGGAAAGCCGGACGTCCGTAGCTGTAGTCGCTCCCGGTGACGTGGCTCTCGAGGTCCGCGGCAATCGTCAAGGCGGTCCTGATCGGGATCGCGAAGCCGACGGCCGCGGTGGTCGAGGCGGCAGTGGTCATGCCGACCACCTCGCCCTGGCCGTCGTAGACGGCGCCGCCGGAATCGCCGCCCACCACCCCGGCGGCGATCTCGATGAGCCCCTGCAAGGTCTCGCTGGACTCACCCTCGCCCGAGGTGGTGACGGTACGGCCGAGCGCGACGACCCTGCCCGCCGATGCCGTCAGGTGGTCGGTGGTGCCATTGGCGTCGCCCACCGCCGTGACCTTGGCGCCGGCCGCAGGCAGGACCGTGTCGGTCTTCACCGTGCTCAAGCCGCTCGCACCCTCCAGCCGGAGCACCGCCACATCGGCCTTGGCGTCGGTGCCGACCACGGTGGCCGAATAGCTCTTGCCCGTCGACATCACCGTCGCGGTGATCTTCGTGGCCCCCTCCACGACGTGATGGTTGGTCAGCACCTCACCGTCGCCGGTGAGGACCATCCCGGTGCCGGCGCCCTCGCCGTTCTCGTATCCGAGCGTGGTCTGGATGCGCACGAGTCCGGTGATCTGCGCGGCGGTCGCCGTCGTCGACCTGGCCGTCGAACTGGCCGTCCCGAGGCCCCGGAGAGAGCCGGAGCCCTGCTCGAAAGGCGCCATGCCACCGGTCGCCGGCCCCGCCGCACCGAAGGAGGTCGGCTGCCGGGACGCCGTCGAGCCCCCGGCGTCCGACCGCCCGATCGCCAGGCCGGCGACACCGGAGCCGAGCACCAGCGCGAGAGCACCGGCGATCCCGACAGCCGTACGCCGCCGGCGGCCCGGTCGCGGGTGCGGCGCGGCGGGACGGGGCGCGGTGGGTTCGGGGCTGTACGTCGAGTCCATGCCACCGACTACAGCCCGGGATTGGAGGAGGAGCCTGTGAGTCAGCCTCGGGGGTTCTGTGGACTCGAGTCAGGCTGGGGACGTGGCTCGCCTTCGCCTAGGGCGCCGGGCTTGCTTTGGCTCGGGCATCGCTCCGGGCTCACTGGCCGGCGGGCGGGGGTGGCGCCTTCGGCGGGTGGGGGCAGGATTCGGCTGTACCTATTTGTTCGAATCCCGCCTCCGGCGCATCCGCTGGCGCGTCTGCGCCTCCGGTAGTGTGCTGGTTCAGGACATCGGAAACCCATGTCTCGCGTCATCGGAAACTGGTGTGTCGGGTC
>JASLCW010000406.1 GCA_030151765.1 Marmoricola sp. | reverse complement strand
GATGTTGCCGAGTTCGAAGCAGGCGTCGTTGTTGCCGGCGTACTCGTAGTCGATGATCCAGATCTTCTCGCCGTCGTCGACGAAGTTCTCGGCGAGCAGGTCGTTGTTGCAGGGCACCGTGCCCTCGTCGAGTACGGCGAGGGCCTTCCTGATGTCGGCCAGTTGCTCACCGAGCTCGAGATAGCCGTCGGGCACCCGGAAGCCCTTGGCCTGAACGGTGGCGAGATAGCCCTGCTGGCGCTCGAACATGTCGAAGTCGCCGGAGAAACGCGGCCCGGCGTGCAGGGTGCGACAGGCCGTGGCGATGCGGGGGAGTACGTCGGCCCGGCCGACGTCGGCGCGGCTCAGCGTCCGGCCGTCGAGGAAACCGATCACCAGGATGCCCAGCTCGGGGCGGAAGTCGTGAACGGGCGCACCGACTCCGGCCTCGTGTGCCGCCTGGCTGTTGATGTGCTCGGCGATGCGGTCGATGCCGAGCTCGTTGTGCAAGATGTCGCTGCAGCGCGCCACGAAGTCGCCGTCGGGCGTGGTCACCCGGACATTGCGATTCGTCAGGCCACCGGAGAGATCGGTCAGCGTCCGCGGCCTGCCCGCGAGCACGGGGATCTCGTCGAAGACCTGCTCGAGCTCTTCGTCGGACATGAAGAAGGACGACATGGCTTCCTCTCGCCGGGTGGTGCGACGGGCCGGGATGCCCAACATAGAGCGGCGAGCATTAAAGGTCTAGACCCAATTGTTGCTGCTTGGTTTGGCGCCGGCAAAGGTATGAAGTCGGGCCATTGACAGCGGATGTGGCCCGCACCACACTGACGCTCAGCGGAACCCAACCTCCGGCGAAAGAAGCGGCCCATGGCAGTGACCGACGACCCGAATCTCGACGCTGACGCGAAGCGTCTTGCCGAACTCGGCTACAAACAGGACCTGAAGCGGAGTTGGTCGGCCTTCTCCAACTTCGCCATCTCGTTCTCGATCATCTCGATCCTGGCCGGGTGTTTCACCAACTACGGTGCCGGCTTCAACAACGGCGGACCGATCTCGATCTCGTGGTCCTGGCCGATCCTGTCGATCTTCATCCTGATCATCGGCTTCACCATGTCGGAACTGGTCTCGAGCTACCCCACCTCCGGCGGCATCTACTGGTGGGCATCGAAGCTCGGTGGAGCACGTGCGGGCTTCTACACCGGCTGGCTCAACCTGATCGGCCTGATCGCGGTGACGGCGGGCGTGGCCTATGGGTGCGCGACCTTCATCGACCTCACCATCAGCACCTGGTCGAAGAGCTACGCCTCGCACTACTCGCTGACCCGCGTCTTCATCACCTTCCTGATCCTGCTGGCCTTCACGGCGATCATGAACATCTTCAGCGGACACCTGATGGCGGTCATGAACAATGTCTCGGTCTGGTGGCACGTGATCGGCGCCCTGGTGATCATCGTGCTGCTGATCGTCGTCCCCGACCACCACCAGAGCTTCAGCTATGTCTTCACCGAGCGCTACAACAACTCCGGCTTCAGCGGCGGCAGTACGTCGAGCATGGGCTTCTGGTTCGCGATCATCCCCTTCGGCTTCCTGCTGACGCAGTACACGATCACGGGCTTCGATGCCTCGGTGCACCTCTCCGAGGAGACCCACTCGGCCTCCCACGGCGCCGCCCAGGGCATCTGGAAGTCGATCGCCTATTCGGCGATCGGCGGCTATGTCCTGCTGTTGGCGGTGACCTTCGCCATCCCCAGCGTCAACGGGGCTCCGGACAACGCCGGGGTCGGCGCCGGAGGCGTTGCCTACATCTTCACCAGTGCGCTCGGCGCCACGAAGGGCGGACTCGTGCTCTTCATCGCCGCGATCGCGCAGATCTTCTGTGCCACCGCCTGTATGACCTCGGCCTCGCGGATGACCTACGCCTTCAGCCGTGACGGTGCCGTTCCCGGGTCGAAGCACTGGTCGCAGCTGACCGCCAGCCGGGTCCCGGCGAAGGCCGTGGTCATGGTGGCGGTCGTGAGCGCGATCGTCACCCTGCCCGCACTGATCAAGGTGGACATCGGCGGTGCGCCGGTGCCGGTCGCCTTCTACGCCGTGACCTCGATCGCGGTGATCGGCCTCTACCTGTCCTTCGCCATTCCGATCTGGCTGCGCTGGCGGCACGGCGAGAACTTCGAGGTCGGCTCGTGGAACAACGGCTCGAAGTACAAGTGGATGAACCCGCTCGCGGTCGCCGAGATCGTCATCGTGTCCATCTTCCTGATGTTGCCCTTCACCCCGGGTGCGGTCCCCGGCAACAAGGACTTCGCCTGGAAGTACGTGAACTACGCGCCGATCGTGACGCTGGGCATCCTCCTGCTGATCACCATCTGGTGGCAGGTCTCGGCGAAGAACTGGTTCAAGGGCCCGATCCGGACCATCGACGAGGCCGAAGCGGCCTAGAAGCATGTCGGCGCAGCCTCTCGGGGACATGGTGCTCCGGCCCATCCGCGGACACCATGCCTTCGAGAGCTGCGTCGAACAGCTCGGCACCGCCATCCGCCTCGGCGTGTACTCGCTCGGATCGGTGCTGCCGCCCGAGCGGGAACTCGCGGAGCGAATGGGGGTCTCACGGGCCAGCCTGCGTGAGGCGATCGCAGCGCTCCGCTCGGCCGGCTTCGTCGAGACCAAGCGGGGTCGCGGCGGCGGCACCGTCGTGCGCTACGAACCGCAACAACCGGGCTCCGGCACCTTTTCCTTCCCGCGGGAGGAACTGCTCGACGCACTGGACTTCCGGCGGATAGTCGAGCCTGGTGCGGCGTACCAGGCGGCGCGGATGCAGCACACCGAGGAACAGCGGGCGATGCTCATCAAGGCGCTTGAGGAGGTGGACAGCACTTCTCGGACTGCCGCACACCGCCAAGCGGACTCGCGGCTGCACCTGGCGATCGCAGGTCTGGCCGGTTCGCCGATGCTGCTCAATGCCGTGACGGAGGTGCAGAAGCACCTCCACGACATGCTGATCGCGATCCCGGTCCTGCCCACGAACATCGATCACTCCCACCGCCAGCACCGAACGATCGTGGGGGCGATCCTCGCCGGTGACGCGACCCGCGCGCGGCGGGCGATGGAGACGCACTGTGATGACACCGCGGCACTGCTCCGCGGTCTGCTCTGACCGAATGAGAAAGGCAACAGATGAGTTTGCGCAATGACCGGATGCTGGCGATGGACGAGCTGCGGAGCCGGATCCTGTCCGGCGAGATCGACACCGTGGTCGTCGCCTTCACCGACATGCAGGGCCGGTTGCAGGGCAAGCGCTTCCACGCGCGCTACTTCCTCGACTTCGTCGTCGAACACGGGACCGAAGGCTGCAACTACCTCCTCGCCGTGGACATCGACATGAACACGGTCGACGGTTACGCCACCTCCTCGTGGGAGCGCGGGTACGGCGACATGGAGTTCGTGCTCGACACCGACACCATCAGGATGCTGCCGCACATGCCCGCGACCGCGATGATCCAGTGCGACCTGGTGTGGCTGGACCACAAGCCGGTCACCCAGTCTCCGCGGACGATCCTGGCAACGCAGGTGAAGCGCGCCGCCGACGCGGGCTTCGTCGCGCTCGCCGGGACCGAGCTCGAGTTCATCGTCTTCGACACCAGCTTCGAGGACGCGTGGAACCAGCACTACCGCGATCTCGTGCCGGCGAACCAGTACAACGTCGACTACTCCATCGTCGGCACCTCACGGATCGAGCCACTGCTGCGCGACATCCGCAATGCGACGTACGACGCGGGCATGAATGTCGAAGGCGCCAAGGGCGAGTGCAATCTCGGGCAGCACGAGATCGGCTTTCTCTTCGACGAGGTCGTCGTGACCGCCGACAACCACAGCGTCTACAAGACGATGGCGAAGGAGATCGCCGCCCAGCACGGAAAGTCGCTGACCTTCATGGCGAAGTTCAACGAGCGCGAGGGCAGCTCCTGTCACATCCACCTGTCCCTGCGCTCGCTGGACGGATCGATCGTCTTCGGCGAGGGCGCCGAGCGGTCGGCGACGTATGACAGCTTCATCGCCGGTGTGCTCGCCACGATGCGCGACTTCACGCTGCTCTATGCGCCGAACATCAACTCCTACAAGCGATTCGCGGACGGCTCCTTCGCGCCGACGACGATCGCGTGGGGCAATGACAACCGCACCTGCGCCGTACGACTCGTCGGCAAGGGTGCCTCGGCACGACTCGAGAACCGGTTGCCCGGCGGTGACGTGAACCCCTACCTGGCCCTGGCCGCGATGCTGGCCGGTGGCCTCTACGGCGTCCGCAACCAGCTCGCCCTCGAACCGGAACTGCAGGGCAATGCGTACACCTCGGGGAAGCCGCGGGTACCGTCCACCCTGCGCGAGGCGCGGGAGGTCTTCGCGAACTCGGCGCTCGCGCGCGAACTTCTCGGCGACGACGTCGTCGACCACTACACCAACATGGCCGACGTCGAGCTCGCCGCCTTCGACGCCGCAGTGACCGACTGGGAGCTTCGCAGAAGCTTCGAACGCATGTGAGAAGCCAGTCGGTACAGCGAACGCATGTGAGAAGCCGTTCAGTACAGAGAAAGGGATGTAACTAGGTGTCCACCTACACCGTCATCAACCCGGCGACCGCGGCAGCGGTCACCGAGGTACCGCTGGCCTCCCTGGAGGAGACCGACGAGCTGATCGCCCGCGCCCAGGCGGCCTTCCCCGCGTGGCGTGACCTGGCGCCGGGGGAGCGGGCCCGGCTGCTGCGCTCCTTCGCGGCCGTCGTGGACGCGCACATCGACGAGCTGGCCCAGCTGGAGGTGGTGAACTCCGGCCACACGCTCGGCAATGCCCGGTGGGAGGCGGGCAATGTCCGCGATGTCCTGAACTACTACTCGGCCGCGCCCGAGCGGCTCTTCGGCCGGCAGATCCCGGTGCCGGGCGGTATCGACATCACCTTCCGCGAGCCGCTCGGCGTGGTGAGCGTCATCGTGCCGTGGAACTTCCCGATGCCCATCGCGGGCTGGGGATTCGCGCCCGCACTGGCCGCCGGCAACACCGTCGTGCTCAAGCCGGCCGAGCTCACCCCCCTCACCGCGATCCGGCTCGGCGAGCTCGCCCTCGAGGCCGGTATCCCCGAAGGTGTCTTCACCGTCATCCCGGGCAAGGGTTCGATCGTCGGCGAACGCTTCGTGACGCACCCGGCCGTCCGCAAGGTCTGCTTCACCGGCTCGACCGAGGTCGGCAAGCGGATCATGGCGGGCTGCGCCGACCAGGTGAAGCGGGTGAC
>JASLCW010000398.1 GCA_030151765.1 Marmoricola sp. | reverse complement strand
CACCCGCAGCTCGTCTCCCTGGACCTGTGCCTTGACGCCCTTGGGGCCCTCGTCGCGGATCAGCTTGCCGATCTTCTTGGCGTCCTCGGCGTTGATGCCCTCCTTGAGGGCGATCGAGATCTTGGACTCGCGGCCGGACTGGCGCGGCTCGCCGGCGTCGAGGATCTTGAGCGACTGCTGTCGCTTGATCAGCTTCTCCTTGAAGACCTCGAGTACGGCGAGCGCGCGGTCGTCGGCGTTCGCTGCGATCTCGATGCCCTTCTCGCCCGACCACTTGATCTCGGCGCCGGTGCCCTTGAAGTCGTAGCGCTGGCTGATCTCCCGCGCAGCCTGGGAGAGAGCATTGTCGACCTCCTGGTGGTCGATCTTGCTCACGATGTCGAATGACGAGTCGGCCATCTCGGCTGCGCCCCTTCTCGATTTATGTCTCGGTGCCTTGCTGCGCTATTCTCAGCAGCGCTGTTGGTCCAACACTACCGACGGCGACACCCCGGCAGGTTGCCCGAGCGGCCAAAGGGAGCTGACTGTAAATCAGCCGTCATCGACTTCAGAGGTTCGAATCCTCTACCTGCCACCCACACGAACGCCCCGGTCACCGACCGGGGCGTTCGTCATTGCCTGTGGGGGCCGGATCTGCTGAGCTAGGCGGAGCCCCCGAGAGAAGGTCGTCATGACTGCCACCGATGCTGCGCGCTCGACCGAGCTCGCCGACATGATCGCCACCCTGCGCCAGGTGCACGCGAGCGGGCGGACCCGCGGACTCGACTGGCGGCTGCGCCAGCTCGACGGACTGGCCCGCCTGTGCGAGGAACGCGAGCAGGAACTCGTCGGGGCGATCGTCGCCGACCTGGGCCGGGACGACTTCGAGGCCTGGTTCGGCGATGTCGCCTCAAGCAAGGCCGAGGTCGACTTCGCGCGCAAGCACCTCAAGAAGTGGATGAAGCCGCAGAAGCGGCGGGTGCCGCTCAACCAGATGCCGGCCTCGGCACGGGTGCAGTACGAGCCGCTCGGCGTCGTCCTGGTCATCGGTCCGTGGAACTACCCGATCTTCCTGTCGCTGAGCCCGATCGTCGCTGCCGTCGCCGCCGGCAACTGCGTCGTGCTGAAGCCCTCGGAGCTGGCGCCGGCCACCTCGGCGCTGCTCGCGGACCTGCTGCCGCGCTATCTCGACCCGGAGGCGGTGAAGGTGGTCGAGGGTGACGGCGTCGTCACGCAGGAACTGCTCGCCCTCGGCTTCGACCATGCGCTCTTCACCGGCGGCACCGAGATCGGCCGCAAGATCATGGCCGGGGCGGCGCCGACCCTGACGCCGGTCACCCTCGAGCTCGGCGGCAAGTCGCCGGTGCTGGTGGCCGCCGATGCCGATCTCGACGTCGTCGCCCGGCGGCTGGCATGGGTGAAGATGATGAACTCCGGCCAGACCTGCATCGCGCCCGACTATGTGCTGGTCGACGAGAAGGTGAAGGAGCCGCTGGTCGCCGCATTGCGGCAGGCGCTCGCCGAGCAGCAGGTGGATCGTCCTGAGGGACTGCGGATCGTCAACGAGCGGCAGTTCGACCGGCTGGCCACGGGACTGCAGGCGAGCAAGGGATCCGTCGTCATCGGTGGGGCGACGGAGGCCGAGCGACTGCTGATCGAACCGACCGTCGTCGTCGACCCCGATCCCGACGAGCCCTTGATGGCCGACGAGATCTTCGGCCCCATCCTGCCGGTGCTCGGCGTACCGGATGTGGAGGCGGCGGTGAGCTTCATCAACGGCCGGCCGAAGCCGCTGGCGATGTACGTCTTCACCAAGGACCTCGCCCTCGCGGACCGGGTGATCGCCCGGGTGCCCTCGGGCGGCGCGGTGGTCAACCACGTGGCCGTGCACTGCCTGGTGCCGTCACTGCCCTTCGGGGGCGTGGGCGCCAGTGGTATGGGCGCGTACCACGGGGAGTGGGGCTTCCAGACGCTCAGTCACCGCAAGGCGGTGCTGGTCAAGCGCCAGTCACCCGACCCGCGGATGTCCTATCCGCCGTACGGCGAGCGCGCCCGGAAGCTGATGCGCCGGCTCTTCTGACGAAGGGCGGGATCAGCCGCGGCGGGTGAGCCGGCGGAGAAGGTGGCGACCACGGGAGCCCTTGTGGCTCGAGGTGCCGTGTGCGGCGTAGACGGCGGCCAGGTCGGAGGCGACCCGGCGTGCGTCCTGGTCGGATGCGTTGCTGCTCAGGTAGCTGGTCATGTCTCCATGATCGGCTCCCAAATGATGAAGCACAAGCGAATGTTTCTTCATGAATGTTCAGATGTGCTTATCATTGAATATGGTCGACGTCACACGCCTCCGGGTCTTCAGATCGGTCGTGGCCAGCGGCTCCGTGCAGGCCGCCGCCACCAATCTCGGCTACACGCCCTCGGCGGTCTCGCAGCAGATCGCGCAGCTCCAGCGGGAGACCGGACTGACCCTCTTCGAGAAGGTCGGTCGCGGCATCGTGCCGACGGCCGCGGCGAAGGTGCTGGCCTCGGAGAGCGACGAGGTGGTGGGGGCGCTGGCCCGGCTCGACGATCTCGTCGGCGACCTCAAGTCCGGCCGTACGGCGAGCCTCTCGATCGGCTGCTTCGCCTCCGCGGGTGAGGAGTGGGTGCCGGTGCTCGCGCAGCGGCTGCGCGAGGAGTACGCCGATGTCCACCTCACCATCGACCTGACCGAGATCGAGGACGCCGCGACGCGGAGGCAGTCCGCGGTCGACATCGAGGTGCGCACCGAGATCGTCGGCGACGTACCGGCGGTGCGCGCCGGCTACACCCGGACCGAGCTGATCACCGAGCCCTATTACGTCGTCGTACCCGAGGGGCACCCGGTCGCCGGGCTCGACGAGGTGCCGATGTCGGAGCTGGCCGGAGAGCAGTGGATCGACGAGAGTGTCCCCGGCCAGGTCTGCTCGCTGATCCTGCGGCGCGCGATCCGCAGTGCCGGTGTCACGCCGCGCTTCGCGGCGCGCTGCCAGGACCATCACACGGCGATGGCGCTCGCCGCCGTCGGGCTCGGGGTGACGCTCGTGCCGCGGCTCACGCTCGGCGCCCTGCCTGCGGGCGCGATCGCGCGCCCGGTCGTGGACCCGACGCCGGAGCGTCAGATCGCGATCCTGGTGCGCGATGCCGCGACCACCAATGTGGTGGCGCTGCGGGCGGTCGAGATCCTGCGCGAGATCGCCGGATCGGGGACCGGTGACGGCGTCATCCCGCCGGCCCGCACTAGACCCCGGCGGCGGTGACGATCGCGTCGGTGAAGAAGCCGGCGAACATGCCGAGGAGGACGCCTGCGGCGAGGATGTCCGTACGACGGGCACGGGCGGCGACGGTCACCAGCTGCAGGATCACATAGACGATCGAGCCCGCGGCCAGCGACAGGAAGGCTACGCTGAGCGGCTCGCTGGTGAAGCTGTGGCCGAGGATCGTGCCGAGGAAGGTGGGGCCGCCGCCGATCACGCCGAGGACGAGCAGATTCGTCCAGGTCGGGCGCTGGACGGCGCCGGCCTCGTCGCGCTCGCCGGCCAGGGGAGCGACGATGCCGAAGCCTTCGGTGGCGTTGTGGAGGCCGAAGCCGATCACCAGCATCACCGCGAGGCTGATCTCGCCGCTGGCCGCCGACTGACCGATCGCCAGGCCCTCGGCGAAGTTGTGCAGGCCGATGCCCACGGCGATCAGCAGTGCCAGCGTGCGCGCCGAGTGTGCGCCGCCGGACCCGGCGCGGGTCGACATCCAGCGTTCGTACCAGGCGAGTCCGAGCAGGCCCACGCCGACACCGGCGAGCATGAGGGCGCCGTACCCGACGGCGGAGCCGACGTGCTTGGGGTCGCCGCCGAGTGCGATGTCGATCGGTTCCCACGCCGCGGAGAGGACGTCCCAGGTCAGGAAGATCAGGACGCCGATCGCGATCGCGTTGAGGAAGACGCGGGCGTTGTTGCTCAGGCGCCGCATCCGGCCGACCGGC
>JASLCW010000395.1 GCA_030151765.1 Marmoricola sp. | reverse complement strand
ACCTTCGGCGAGCGCAGCGCCTTCGTCGCCCTCGACCTGCTCAGCGACACCGATGCCGCGGCAGCCCTGGTCGAGCCCGCCGAGGCGCTCGGCGTCGCCTGGACTCCCAGCGCGCTCGACCAGGTCGTCGCCGAGGCGCACGGCCATCCCTATTTCCTACAGCTGCTCGGCAGTACGACCTGGGACGCCGCCGAGCCCGCGGAGGGTGCCCGGCTGACCCTCGCCCAGGTGCGGGCGGGGGTACCGGCGGCCCGTCAGCAGATCGAGGCGATGCACCGAGCCCGATGGAATTCCGCCACCAGGGGGGAGCAGTCCTTCCTGGTGGCCATGGCGCGCGCCGAGGCATCGGTCTCGTCGGGCAATGTCACGCGAGCGGCGATCGCCGCCGAGCTCGAACAGGACTCCCGGTCGATCAGCGTGCCGCGCGATCGCCTGATCGAGAAGGGCGTGATCGAGCCCGTGGGACACGGCCTCGTTCGCTTCACCCTCCCCGGATTCGGTGACTACCTGCGCGAACAGTCGTCCTGACTCGGCGACTCCAGCGCGATCATGGCCGCCGGCACCGAGCCCTAGGTCCTCGCCGGGAAGATGCCCTCAGTGCAGATGTAGGTGGTCATCCCGTTGGGTGTCGACGCGCGCAGATCCGGCAGCTGGAAGGTCGTCGTCCCGTTGCCGCCGTAGGTCGTGCCGATCAGGCTGTAGAGCGCCGCGGTGTCGCCGTTGATCGGCCAGATCTGGCCGTTGGCCGGAGTTCCCGGACCCCACCCGGGGATCGCCGACACCCACACGTCGCCGAGCACGCAGTTGTCGCTGAAGGGGCCTCCGCTCGAGTTGCCGGTGTCCGTGCCGAAGGCCGTCGTGCCCGGGAGTCCCGGCGGCCCCTGCTCGCCGCGCGGCCCGACGGTCGCGACCTTCAACTTGTGGCTGCCGCTCGGACACTTGCCCTTCTTCGTCGCGCCGACGACGACATTCTTCGTGGTGACGCACGCGGTCACCGCCTTGGCCGACCCGACTGCATTGCCGATCCCGAAGCCCGCGCTCACGAGTGCCGCGGCCCCGACGCAGACGGCGACCGTAGTGCCGGCAGCTTTCATCCTGCTCATGTTGACGATCCTTTCCGCACCGATGTGGTTAGCGGGGATCGTAGGTTTCAGCCGGGCTCGCCGCCATGATCGATGCACGGGGCAACCTGTCGTTCAGCGACGTACTTCGCGACGTACGCCGATGCCGGTGAGCTTGTCGGGATTGCGGACGAAGTAGATCTCGTCGACCAGGCCGTCTCGTGAGGTCATCGTCGCGACCGAGTCGAGTTCGCCGTCGATGAAGAGCAGCAGCGCCGGTGCTCCGTTGACGACGCTCCAGTCGATGTCGATCTGGGCCTCCGCCGGAGTGACTGCCAGGAGGAAGCGGGCGATCTTGTCGGGGCCGTGGATCGGTTGCAGCGCCGCCTTCTTCTTCCCGCCGCCGTCGGTGTGGAGTACGACGTCCGGGGCCATCAGCGCGATCAGATCCTCCGCCTTGCCGGTACTGGCGGCGACGAAGAACTCGGTGATGATCCGCTCCACGTCGCCGGGCGGCTGGAAGCGGGGACGACGGGCCTGGACGTGATTGCGGGCGCGGGCGATCAGCTGGCGACAGGCGGCCGGCGTACGGTCGGTCATCGCCGCGATCTCGTCGTACTCGAAGGCGAAGATCTCGCGTAGCACGAAGACGGCGCGTTCCAGCGGGCTCAGTGTCTCGAGCACCATCAGCATCGCGAACGAGACCGACTCGGCCAGCTCCACGTCGTCGAGGACGTCGGGTGCGGTGACGAGCGGCTCAGGCAGCCAGGTGCCGACGTAGTCCTCGCGCTGCCGCTGCACGGTACGCAGCCGATTGAGGGCCTGCCGGGTGACGATGCGGACCAGGTAGGCGCGCTGGTCGCCGATCTCCGACCGGTCGACCCGCGACCAGCGCAACCACGACTCCTGGAGCACGTCCTCGGCGTCGTCGGCGCTGCCGAGCATCTCGTAGGCGACGGTGAAGAGCAGCGGCCGGTGCTCGATGAAGGGGTCCTCGCTCACGAGGGCAGCTCGCAATGGTCCTTGAATCCCTGGGAGGTCAGCCCGAGGGCGTGATTGAAGCGCGAGCGCTCGTTCTCGACCGCGATCATCATGGTCAGCTCCACGAAGCCATCCTCGCCCAGATCGGCGCGGAGCGCCTCCGTCAGGTCGTCGGTCACCTCGGGAGGCGTGACGGTGACGGCTTCGGCGTACTCCATCACGCGACGCTCGCGATCGGTGAAGGCGGCGGACTCGCGCCAGCGCGGTACCTCACCCAGCTTCGAGGTGTCGAGACCGCGGCTCTTGGCCGCGTAGTAGCCGAAGTCCATGCACCAACTGCAGCCGATCAAGGCCGCCGTGGCAGCCTCCGCGAGAAGCTTCAGGTCGGGGTCGAGGCGGTTCCACTTGGCCACCCCTCGCTCGAACCTGACGATGCTGCGCAGGACCTGCCGCTGGTGCAGCAGGGCCAGGCCGTTGTCGAGCACGTCGCCGTAGACGCGCCTGGAGTACGCCGTCATCAGGCGGCTGAAGAGGTCCTTGCCCTCCACTAGAGGCACGCGGGCCCGACTGCGGCGTTCCTCGGTCGTCATGGTGGTCATCGCGATCTCCTTCGCTCGGTGGTGACATGAAGACACCGCCCGATCCAGGTCTGTGACATGGGCGCGGAAAAAAAGTCCGGACCCGATGTCGAGAACCTGTGCGCGGCTCCGTCCTAGGGTCGTAAGCGGCGAGAGGCGCCGTACCGGTTCGAGGAGAGACCATGAAGTACCTGTTGCTCAAGCACTACCGCGGCGATCACGACATCGCGTACGGCGACCTGGCGCCGATGGACCAATGGACCCCGCAGGAGGTGGAGGCGCACATCGCCTTCATGCACCAGGTGACCGAGGACTTCAAGAGGCGCGGTGAGTTCGTGGACGCGCAGGGCCTCTCACCCGAGGGCACCTTCGTCCGGTACGACGGCGAGGGCAAGCCGCCGGTGACCGACGGTCCCTTCGCCGAGACCAAGGACCTGATCGCTGGCTGGTGGATCATCGACGTCGACTCGCAGGAGCGCGCCTACGAGGCCGCGGCGTACGCATCCTCGGCGCCGGGTCCCGGGGGCCGGCCGATCATGGAGTGGATCGAGGTCCGGGCCTTCATGAGCGCGCCGTCCACGGTCACGGAGTGAACGACCTGCTGCGCGACCTGTCGCCACAGGTCCTGGGTGTCCTCGTCCGCCGCGGAGCCGACTTCGCGGCGGCCGAGGACGCCGTACAGGAAGCCCTCGTGGAGGCCGTGCGGCATTGGCCGGAGGAACTACCGGAGGATCCGAAGGCATGGCTGATCCGGGTGGCCGGGCGCAAGCTCATCGACGCGCAGCGCTCGGAGACAGCCCGCCGGAAGCGGGAGCTCCGGATCGGCCAGGAGCCTGATGCGGGACCGACGGAGCAGTCGGACGACACGCTGCTCCTGCTCAGCCGTTGCTGCCATCCGGCCCTCACGCCTGCGTCCGCGATCGCCCTCACCCTGCGGGCCGTGGGCGGTCTCACGACAGCGCAGATCGCGCAGGCCTTTCTGGTCCCCGAGGCGACGATGGCGCAGCGGATCACACGCGCCAAGAAGACGGTCTCGGGGGAACGCTTCACGCGTCCGGGCGATGTCCGGACGGTCCTGCGGGTGCTCTACCTGATCTTCAACGAGGGCTTCACGGGCGAGGTCGACCTGGCCGGCGAGGCGATCCGGCTGACCCGGCAGTTGACGGCGACGAGCGATGATCCCGAGATCGCGGGCTTGTTGGCGCTGATGCTGCTGCATCACGCCCGCCGGGCGGCACGTCGTACGAGGTCGGGGTGGATCGTCCCGCTCGCCGAACAGGACCGTTCGCTCTGGGACACCGTGATGATCGGCGAGGGCGTCGCCGTCCTGCAGGCCGTGCTCGCCCGTGACGCTCTCGGCGAGTACCAGGCGCAGGCGGCGATCGCCGCCCTCCACGACGACGCGGCCAGCGCCGAGGAGACCGACTGGCTGCAGATTCTCGAGTGGTACGACGAGCTCACCCGGCTCGCCGACAGTCCCGTGGTGGCGCTGAACCGCGCTGTCGCCCTCGGTGAGGTCGACGGTCCGCTCGCCGGTCTCGCCGTCGTCGAGGCGCTCGACCCGGAGCTGCCCCGACGAGACGCGGTCGCGGCCTATCTCCACGAGCGTGCGGGGCACCATGCGGAAGCCGCCCGCCTCTACGCCGTTGCCGCGGAGAGGGCGCCCAGTGCGGCCGAGCGCGACCACCTGACCCGACAGGCCTCTCGACTGAACTCGTCGGGCTGACGTTGGGGTAAGGGAAACCCCGTTGCGACCGGCGGGGCTGCCGATCAGAGTGTGCCCATGACGATGGCCGAGGACTTTGTCCGCGACGGGTACGTGAAGGTCGAGTCGGCCTTCTCCGCGGAGCTGGCCGGCCGGTGCCGGGACCTGCTCTGGGAGCAGCTGGAGGAGTCGCTCGACGATCCGGCGACGTGGACGCGGCCCGTCGTACGGCTCGGCTATCTCGGGGGTGGGGCCTTCCAGGAGGCGGTGAACAGCGAGCGACTGCGGGCGGCGTACGACGCACTCGTGGGCAGGGATCGGTGGGCACCTTGCGCAGACGTGGGCACCTTCCCGGTGCGCTTCCCTTCGTCGGAATCGCCGGGCGACGACGGCTGGCACATCGATGCCAGCTTCCCGCCCGCTTCGGCCGACGAGCAGGCGGACCCGTTCGCCTGGCGGGTCAACGTGACTTCGCGCGGCCGGGCCCTCCTGATGCTCTTCCTCTTCTCCGATGTGGGCCACGACGACGCGCCGACCCGCTTGCGCGTCGGCTCGCACCGGGAGACCGCACGGCTGCTGGCGCCTTACGGCGACGAGGGGCTGACCATGATGGAGATCTCGCAGCGCGCGGCCGAGGCAGCGGCGACCCACCCGGTCGAGGTCGCCGCCGGGGTGGCCGGTGATGTCTTCCTCTGTCACCCCTTCCTGGTGCATGCCGCGCAGGAGCATCACGGGACGCGACCGCGCTTTCTCGCCCAGCCGCCGCTGCACCTTCCCGGTTGGACCGATGCGAGCCTCGACATCGAGGCCGGCGAGGCACCCGTCGAGGTCGCGATCCGCGAGGCGCTCGTTCGCTGACCCTCCGGGCCTTCGTGCCTCTAGACTCCGCGGATGGCCAGTGTCGCGATCGGCGGGATCGTCGCGCTCGTCGTCAACGGCTACCGCAACGGCATCAGCGTCTCGTTCACCGATGACGGAGACATCCGCCTCGGCCACGTCCACCGCGCCTTCCGCGAGGCGGTCCTGGCCGGCGCCGTACCCCCCCTCGCAGCTGCCGCCCTCCGGTCCGTACGCCGCCCGCTGACGACTCAGGCGACCGGTTCGAGCTCGCGGACGAAGTCGGTGATGGTGCGGCCGTAGAGACCCGGGTGGGTGAAGCGGAACATGTGACCGGTCTCGGGGAGCACGGCCTCGCGGGCATGGGGGAGACCCTCGCGCAGCTCGCGGGCTGCCTGCTCACCGACGAGCTTGTCGTCGGCAGGGGTGATCAGCAGGGTGGGGATGGCGACCTTCGCGAGCTGGTCGCGGACGTCGTAGGCGACGACGCTGGCGACACGAGCGCTGTACGACGTGTTCGGGGTGTTGTCGACGAAGAGTCGCCGGTAGTCCGCCTGGGTGTGCGGGTGCTCCGCCGTACGGTCGAAGCGCGACGCGAGCTCGTGGGCGTGGAAGCGCAGTGTGAGCTGGCGATAGAGGCCGGGACCGAGGTGTCGCGAGCTGCGCGCGGCGACGGCCTTCCACCGGGGGAGGGGATCGGCGGCGAAGCCGCCCGAGAGCACCAGTCCGCGCAGGCCGGTCGGCTGCCGGAGTGCGAGGGTGAGGCTGATGACGGCGCCGAAGGAGTCGCCGATGAGGACGTAGTCGGTGAGGTCATCGACCTGGCCCGCGACGAAGTCGGCGTACTGCTCGACGTCGTCGAGATCGTCGGGCAGGCGCATGGTCCGGACCGGGTAGGCGCCGAGGGGTGCGAGCTGGCTCTCGTCCCAGGGAGCGCCGGAGAAGCAGGGAACGGTGACGAGTGTGGGCATGGTGACCTCCTAGATTCATGACGTGTCATGGAATATACATGACACGTCATGAATTTGCCATATGCTGTGCACATGGATCCGATCGAGGAATTCCGTTACCTCGTCCTCGCCGCGCAGCGCGAGGGGGCGCGGGCCCTTGCCGCCGCGCTCAAGCCGCATGACCTCACGCCCTCCCAGGCGGAGGCCCTCGCCGTACTGCGTGATGCACGCAAGCCTCTGACCGTGCGCGAGATCGGGCAGCGCCTGGTGTGCGAAGGGGGCAGTCCGAGCCGCCTCATGAGCACGCTCGCGCGCAAGGGCCTGGTGGACTCGAGCGCGGATCCCGCGGACGGCCGGATCACGCTGCTCTCGCTGACGCGGAGTGGTGCCGACGCCGCGCGTGCGGTCAAGGCGATCGAGCAGGACCTGTACGCCGGCCTGGCTCGCGTCCTGACCGACGATCAGGTCGACGCCGCCATCCCGGTCCTCCGCGGCCTGGTTGCCGAGCTGCCGACCGGCGAGGCTCTGCGACGCCGCATTGCCGACAAGGCGGGCGCCTAGTCGCAGATCTGTTCATCGAAAGGGTCTGTTGCGCTTTCGGATTTCGGAGCACTCTGGAAGTCATCCAGGTGTGACCATTCGACCGTGAGGAGCAAAGGATCATGACGTACAAAGTTGGCTACTTCATCGGCAGTTTGTCCTCGACCTCGATCAACCGGATCCTGTCCCGAGCTCTGGTCAAACTGGCGCCCAGTGAGCTGGAATTCACCGAGATCCCGATCCGTGACCTGCCGCTGTACAGCCCCGATTTCGATCCCGACTATCCGCCCGAGGCGCTGGCGCTGAAGGCAGCGATAGCCGCGTCGGATGCGGTGATGTTCGTGACGCCGGAGTACAACCGGTCGATCCCCGGTGCGCTCAAGAATGCCATCGACTGGGCCTCGCGACCGTGGGGCCAGAACTCCTTCCACCACATGCCGGCGGCCGTCATCGGAGCCTCGCCGGGAGCGATCGGCACCGCTGTGGGCCAGCAGAGCCTGCGCGCCGTACTGAGCTTCTGCAATGCGCGCCAGATGACCGCGCCCGAGGCCTACATCCACTTCCGTCCCGGCCTGTTCACCGAGGAGGGTGAGGTGACCGAGGAGGCCACTGCCGGCTTTCTCGGCGACTTCATGCGCGAGTTCGGTACCCACATCGAACGTGTGCTCACCGTGATCCCTCGCGGTTGAGTGCTCCAGGGCGTCGTATAGCGCGTTCTGGAGCACTCGACTGGTTCAGGCCGCCGGGACCTTGATACCCGTGGCGGAGTGGCAGCGGTAGCCCATCGGGTTCTTGATCAGGTACTGCTGGTGGTAGTAGCCAGTTCTAAGCAGTAGTACGATTCCCGCTCATGGTTCATGTGCTCAGCTACTCGCGTATCAGCTCCGACACCGCAAAGGACGCTCACGGTGTTGCTGACCACCACGTTAGGAATCATCAGACGGCGGCGCGTCTTGGGTGGGCCATTGTTGGCGAGCTGACCGACAACGACGTATCCGCTGCGTATGCCTCTATCTACCGCGCAGACTTTGAGGCGCTGATCAAGGCTCTGCTCCTAGGTCGTCTGGACGATGGGACCCAAGTCGATGGCGTGATCGTTACAGAGCAGTTGCGGCTCGCTCGCAATCACACCGACTGGGAGCGCTTCACTGACGCCCTGACCTGTCAGCCGGGAAGGGTGTGCGCGATTGATGACGCCGTCCGCGACCCCTACTCGGACGCGTTCGAGCTTCTTGGGGCCATCAACACATCTCTCGGTAAGAGCGAAGTTCGCAAGATTCGCGCGCGAACAAAGGCAAGCCACCGTTCGCGAGCAGAGCGCGGTGCGCAGGTTGGTGGGTCGCGCCCATTTGGATGGTCCGTTGACGACCGCAAGCTGCTCGACTCTTCGGAAGCTGACATAGCTCGCGGCATCGTGGCGGAGTTTCTGGCGGGGCGCTCCCTGTACGGCATCACCAGTGACCTTCAAGCGCGCGGAATCACGACGACAAAAGGGAACCAGTGGACTAGTGACGGTCTCCGTAAGTACCTGGCCAACCCGCGACTGTGCGGCTGGCGTCTGTTGGGCGGCGAGATCGTACGCGATGACTCCGGCGACCCTGTAGTAGGAGAGTGGGAGCCGCTGATCTCCACCGACAAGTGGCTAGAGATCGAAAGACTCCTCGGTGCGCGCCGTCGCAAGGGAAAGTTGGGGGCGGACACCAGGAAGCACCTACTCAGTGGATTCCTGAGATGCGGAAAGTGTGGCGCGTCGCTGCGGTCGATGCCCACCAAGCGCGCAGACGTGCGGGGTGGGTTGCTCTACGCCTGTCCGGCGAAAACGGCGGGCGGGTGCGGAGGCGTTGCTCGCAACGCGCTCGTGGTCGAGGCGTTCCTTGTTGAAGCCGTGCTCAGTCGTGCTGAACGCGTTACTACTGACCGGCGCGAGCGAGGTCCGTGGCCGCGGCAGCAAGACTACGAAGATCTGCGTGGCCGACGTGGCAAGCTCACCGAGGCATGGAGTTTGGGCAACCTCGGAGACGAGGTGTACTTCGAGGGAGTTGCGTTGATCGAGAGTCAGCTCCGCGAACTGAAGCGCGAACGGACCGCATGGGATGCCCGCTTGGCAGTCGAGCAGCGTGTCGCTGGTTCCGTGAGAGACGAATGGGAGGGGCGAGAAGGTCAACTCGATTGGCGACGGGCCTTCCTTGCGGATCACCTAAGCAGCGTCGTTGTGCTCCCTGTTGGCGGTGGCAGGAGGAAGTTTGACCCGAACAGTTTCCGAATCATGTGGGCGGAGAATTAGGCCACAGCGCTCTGCAACACGTTCCTGAAGACGGTGGGACATCGTTGGAGCGTGGTCAGCAGCGATGCGTGCCGCTGCCGCTATCTCTCTAGCGAGGTTAGGTGGCAGGCGATTCAGG
>JASLCW010000342.1 GCA_030151765.1 Marmoricola sp. | reverse complement strand
CACCCGCTGGCGAAGTGCAAGATCGAGATCGAGCAGGCCAGGCTGCTGATGCAGAAGGCCGCCGCGCTCTGCGACGCCGGCGACGACTTCGGTGCGGGCGAGTACGCCAACATGGCCAAGTACGCCGGTGGCGAGGTCGCCTGCAACACCCTGGACACCGCCGTACAGACGCATGGCGGCAACGGCCTGGCCTCGGAGTACGGTCTCGGCAACATGCTGATCGCCGCCCGGCTCGGCCGGATCGCCCCGGTCAGCCGGGAGATGATCCTCAACTTCGTGGCCATGCACTCGCTGGGTCTGCCGAAGTCCTACTGATCGAGTGGTCGAGTGCTTCAGGACGCGCCATAGCGCGTCCTGAAGCACTCGACCCGGATGGGAGAAAGAGATGCTGGTCCACTACGAGGTCGTCGACGGGATCGGCACGATCACCCTCGACTCCCCGCACAATCGCAATGCGCTGAGTCGTCAGCTGGTCACCGAGCTCGTCGAACACATCACCACCTCGGCGCATGACGACTCGCGGGTCGTCGTACTGCGCAGCGCCGACCGGGTCTTCTGCTCGGGCGCCGACCTCTCGGAGGCGGCAACCGTCTCCATGGAGGACGCAGCCGCCGGGATCATCGGCATCATGCGGGGGATCGTGGCGCACCCGAAGCCCGTGGTCGTGCGGCTCGCCGGTCCGGTCCGGGCCGGCGGGCTCGGCATCGTCGCCGCGGCCGATGTCGCGCTCTGCGGCGACGACGTCACCTTCGCCTTCACCGAGTCCCGGCTCGGGCTCGCGCCGGCGATGATCAGCCTGACCGTGCTGCCCCGGCTGACCAGCCGGGCGGCCTCGGACACCTTCCTCACCGGCCGCACCTTCACGGCCGCCGAAGCTGCCGAGATGGGCCTGGTCACCCGGGCGGTGGCCGCGGACCGGCTCGACGACGAGATCGCCCAGGCCTGCGCCGACCTGATGCTCGCCCACCCCCAGGGGCTGGCCGAGACCAAGGCACTGCTCGCCCGCGACCTGCTCGCCCGCCTGGACACCCAGGGCACGGAGATGGCCACGCTCAGTGCCCGGCTCTTCGCCAGCGACGGTGCCCGTGAGGCCATGACGGCTTTCCTCAACAGAGGCAAAGGCTGAGACGGGCCCTCGACCGCGACCTTCCTGCGTGACACTGGACACCAATCACGGCGAGTCGTCGTGGAAGGGGTGTCGTGGGACCGGATCATGTTGGGGTGCGTTTTCCCCGTGTGGCAGTGATCCTGTTGATCGCAGCGGTGGCCGTCGTCGTACTCGGCCCGCCGTACGCGATCGCCGGACGCGCCGCACGCCAGGCCGCCTTGAGCGCCGCCGGCACGAACATGGCGAGCGCGCCGCCGACCAATGACGTGATCGGTCCGGCGAAGCGGATCATCGCCCCCGTGCCGAAGCCGCGCGCCTGCCGGGCCGGCCTGGTCTCGCTGACCTACGACGACGGTCCGTCGCCGACGCTGACGCCGAAGTTCGTGCGCGCGCTGCAGGAGAAGAAGGTCCCCGACGTCACCTTCTTCATGATCGGCGCGCATGTGTCGGCGGCCCCCGGCGTCGCCCGGATGGTCGCCCGGGCCGGCTTCCAGATCGGCAACCACACCTGGGATCACCCGCAGCTGACCCGCCTTCCCGACGCCCGGGTGCGCTGGGAGATCCAGTCGACCGCGCAGGCACTGCACAAGGCGGGCATCACTCCGAGCAACCTGGTGCGGCCGCCGTACGGCGACGTGAACGCGCGCGTCGCCCGGGACATCCGCAAGCTGCACAAGCGGGTCGCCCTCTGGACCATCGACCCGCGGGACTGGGCCGGCGGAAGCGGCCAGCAGATCGCCGCCCGCGCCCTCGCCGGGCTGCGGCCCCACGCGCCCAACGTGATCCTCGACCACGACGGCGTCACGAACTCGCCCAACACCCTCCGGGCGCTGCCGATCATCGTGCGCGGTGCCCGCGAGCGCGGCTACTGCTTCACCCGGCTGGGTGCCAACGGCAAGCCGGCGGTGCCGGCGCCGACGGTGACCGCCAGCGTCACCAAGGGGGCCGAGGCGGGTGCGAAGACCCGGCCCGTCGTGGTGACCGTACGGCTCTCCCGGCCGACGACCCGGCCGGTCAGCGTGCGCCTGCACACCGCCGACGGCAGCGCGCAGGCGAACTACGACTACAAGCCGACCACCGTGATCGCCTTCTTCCCCGTGGGCGCGACCAAGCTGAGCTTCACCGTCCCGATCATCGACGACAAGTACACCGAGCCCACCGAGAACTTCTGGGTCCTGCTCGACCGGCCGCGCTACCTGACGATCGACCCGTCGAGCGCGAAGCTCAACGTCACCGTCACCGACGACGACCCGCCGGGATCGGGCACCCCGGGCGTGCCGCCGACCCACAAGGCGCCACCCGTTCGCTGAGGTCAGCCGGAGTTCAGGCGAAGAGAGGTGCCAGCCGGTCGAGTGCCGTGGTGATCTCGGCGGCGTCGCCGGCGAAGGACATCCGCACGTGACGGTTGCCGACCGCGGTGTCGAAGTCGATCCCCGGCGCCATCGCGACGCCCGTCCGGGCGAGCGTGTCGAGGCACCAGCGGTGGGAGTCGTCGGTGTGCTCGCCGATGTCGGCGTACACGTAGAAGGCGCCGTCGGCGGGCGCGAGCCTGGTGACGCCGAGCTCGGTCAGCCCGTCGAGCAGGAGACGGCGGTTGGTGGCATAGCGGGCGACATGGCCGTCGAGCTCGGCGTACGACTCGGGCGTGAAGGCGGCGAGGGCGGCGTACTGGGCGAGCGCCGGCGGGCAGATCGTGAAATTGCCGGTGAGGACGTCGACCGGGCGGCGCAGTTCCTCCGGCACCAGCATCCAGCCGATCCGCCAGCCGGTCATCGAGAAGTACTTCGAGAAGGAACCGAAGACGACCGCGCTCCGGGTGTGCTGCCAGGCCGACTGCGTCGCACCGCCATAGGTGATGCCGTGGTAGATCTCGTCGCTGATCAGCCGTACGCCCTTCGCCTCGCACCAGCTGCCGATCACGGCGAACTCCGCCGGATCGATGACCGTCCCGGTCGGATTGGCGGGTGAGGCGATCAGCAGTCCCGCGATCGGCCCGTCGATCCGCTCGAGCTGCTCGACGGTCGGCTGGAATCTGCTCTCGGGTCCGCAGTCGATCTCGACGACCTCGCAGCCCAGCGCGCGCAGCACATTGCGGTAGCAGGGATAGCCGGGGCGGGCCATCACCACACGGTCGCCGGCCTCGAAGCTGGCCAGGAAGGCGAGCAGGAAGCCGCCCGAGGATCCGGTCGTGACGACCACGTCGTCCGCGTCGACCTCGATCCTCGAGTGGATGCGGTGGTGTTGGGCGATCGCCTCGCGCAGCGGCACGATCCCGGTCGCCTCGGTGTAACCGAGCAGATCGGCGTCGATCAGTCGCTTCGCCTCCGCGCGCACGGCCGCCGGCGCACCGGTCGACGGCTGGCCGGCGACCAGATTGCACATGTCGCCGTGGCTGCGCTGGCGCTGGTTGGCCGCGGCCAGCAGATCCATGACATGGAACGGCGGTACGTCGGCGCGCTGCGCCACCCGTAGCCGTTCCTGGGCCATCAGTGCTCCGTCGTCGTGGGGTCGCCGTGCACGTTCAGCCGGTCGATGTAGGCCAGGCCGATCGCCGAGAGGATGAAGGTGCAGTGGATGATCACCTGCCATTTCATCACCTCCGGCTCGACGCGGTTGGCCTCGATGAAGGTCTTCAGCAGGTGGATCGAGGAGATGCCGATGATCGACATCGCCAGCTTCACCTTGAGCAGGTTGGGATTCACGTGGCTGAGCCACTCCGGCTTGTCCGGGTGGTCGTCCATGCGGATCCGCGACACGAAGGTCTCGTAGCCGCCGATGATCACCATGATCAGCAGGTTGGCGATCATCACCACGTCGACCATGCCGAGTACGGCGAGCATGATCGTCTCTTCGGTCATGGTGGTGAAGTGGCTGACCAGGTGCCACAGCTCTTTGCCGAAGAGGGCGACGTACACGGCTTGCGCGACGATCAGTCCGAGGTAGAGCGGGGCTTGCAGCCAGCGGCTCACGAAGATCGTGTAGCCGACGAGCGGCGCGGGTCGGAGCGGGCGGGTGTCGGCAGTCGTCGACAAGGGTCGGTCCTTCTGGTGGTGGGCCGGCGTCAGTGTGTCCGCGGCCAACCTACAGGGGCCTGTGCAATGCCACCCGTCGTGACGATCGCGTCAGCGGGTGGCTGCGTGCCGGCCCGCGCGACGGCCGAAGTAGGAACCCTCGGCGAGCTGGGTGCCGGAGGCATAGCCCTTGCCGTCCTGGGCGATGTTGACTGCGCACGCGCCCGAGGCGTAGAGGCCCTCGATCACCGACAGGTCGGCTCGCTGCACCCGGCCGTCGAGATCGACGCGCATGCCGCCCATGGTGAAGCCGGCGTACAACGCCTTGCCGAGGCTGAGGTCGTAGGCGCCCCACGGCCCCTGGTCCTGGGGCTCGAGCCACTCCGGCTGCTTGTGGAAGTCGGGGTCCTCGCCGCGCGCGGCGTTCTCGTTGTACGACGAGAGCGTCGCGGCCAGGTTGCCCTCGGGGATGCCGAGCGCGGACTCCATCTCCTCGACCGTCTCCCAGCCGTCGATGAAGGGGCACAGCGGGAAGTCGGGGTGCTCGATGTGGGCCGAGTCGACGATCAGGAAGGCGGCGTGGTCGGGCTGGTCCATCACGAAGCCCGACGTACGGGAGTGGTAGCTGTCCTCGGTGACGAAGCGCCTGCCTTCCTTGTTCACCACGATGCCGGTGACCAGCTTCGACGGCGGATAGAAGGGTGCGGTGATGAAGGCCTGGTCCATCATCCGCAGCTCGGCGCCGACGGAGGCGCCCATCCGGATGCCGAGGCCGTCGTCGTACGTCGACGCCAGCGGGAAGAGCTTCGAGCCGAGCTGGGGCGTGTACTCGGCGACCATCGCGTCGTTGCCGACATAGCCGCCGGCCGCGACGATGACCGCCTTGGCGCGGATGAAGCCGCGCTCCTCGAACTTGCGCCAGGCCAGCCCCACGACGCGGTCGTCCTCGACCACCAGGCCCGAGGCGCCGGTCTCGTAGCGGATCTGGGCCGAGGTGTCCGCGAGGCGTTCGGCGATCGCGTCGAGGACGATCTTGGCGCCGCCGGTGTCACCGGGCTTGGGCACCTTGTGGCCGCGCGGGGCCGGCTTCGCCTTGTCCTTGAAGGGCCAGACCTTCTCGTTGCCGGTGTACATCAGGCCCTCGGTGCCGGGCTGGATCACCGCCTTGTGCGGGTAGAGCGAGCGTTCGAACTGCATGCCGAGCGCCTCGATCCAGTCGAAGTGCTCGACGCTGTCCTCGCTGAAGGCGCGGATCTTGGCCTCGGTGTCCGGGTCGATCTCCCAGACCACGCTCATGAGGTACTTGCGCATCTCCTCGGCGGAGTCCTCGACCCCGACCGCCCGCTGCACCGCCGTACCGCCGCCGAGGTAGAAGTGCCCGCCGGCCATCGCGCTGGTGCCGCCGTACTCCGCCGCGCGCTCGAGCAGGATCACCCGGGCGCCGGAGCGGGCCGCCTCGAGGGCCGCGCAGCCGCCCGCGATGCCGAAGCCGACCACGACCACGTCGACCTCGTCGGACCAGGCGGTGACATCGGCGGCGGTGGTGACCGCCGGAAGTTCAAGCGTCATGCCCGGAGTCTAACGACGATCTAGAACATGTTCTAGGTCGTCGCCGGAGCAGAGGCCGCCAGGCCGCCGCGACCACAGACGGCGTCGACGGCGGCGCGGCAGCGTGGCGGAGCGGAAGCCGCCACGGCGGTTGAAGCCGACGACGCTCCGGAGCGCAGCCACGCTCGCGCCATCAGACCTAGCGCTGGTGCAGCCACTTGATGAAGGGCAGCTGCGGGAACTGGATCTTCCACTTCCGCACCTTGTAGACGTGCCAGCCCTTGTTGCCGCCGGTGCCGCCCCAGTTCTGCTCCATCGTCTTGATGGTGCCGTTGCCCTTGCGGTTGATCTTGGAGCGCAGCACGACTCCCGTGTGGCCGACGCCCGTGAAGCGGCCGTTGTCGGCGAGGCTGATCACGTCGCCGCGCTTCGGCGGGTGCTTCTTCGCGCCGTTCTTGCGGCTGACGAAGACGGCCGGGAAGCGCCGGGCGTAGCTGTCGACGACCTGGGCGCCGTTCATGACGCCGACCGGCGGTCCGACCCCGTCCGCGGCGGCCAGGTAGCGGGTGGTCAACTCCACGCACTGGTAGCCGGGGTAGCTGGCGAAGCCGCCGAGGAAAGGCAGGACGGCGTGCAGGATGCTGCCGATCAGCGAGAACGTGGGCCGCGGGCCGCAGGCCGGGACATTGATGCCCTTGACCGTGATCGAGGTGCCCAGGGCGTAGGCGCCGGTGAAGGCATTGCAGCCCTGCTCGATCTGCGAGGGCGAGATGCCTCTGTGCGCCGCGCTCGCGGGCGATGTGGGCCCGCCGAGGCCGACGGCAAGGCCGATGACGAGTACGGCGGCCAGCATCCTGCTGCACCGGCGTACGACTGCATAGAGATGTGTAAACATCGGGTTCTCCCTCCCCAATGCAGCCGAGTATGTCCCGAATGTCCGTTTTGGAAACCCGGTCACGACTAATCCGTACGAATGGTGGAGGGCATAGTCCGAACGGACTAGTCACTGCCTAGTCGGGGTGGGGCAGAGGCCCCTCGGTAGAATGGTCATCCGAATCGACCGCCGGGATGCCCCTATATGACACTCGACGTACACGCTCTCGACAGCGCGCTGCTCGTGGGCTCGTCGGTGCTGCTGTTGGCGATCGTCGCGGTGCGGCTCTCGGTCCGGATCGGGCTCCCCTCGCTGCTGGTCTACCTGCTCATCGGGGTCGCCCTCGGTGACGCCGCGATCGGCATCCGCTTCGACAATGCCGAACTGGCGCACGCCCTGGGCTTCGGCGCCCTCGTGCTGATCCTCGCGGAGGGCGGTCTCACCACCTCGTGGAGCCAGACCAAGCCGGTGATCCGCCTGGGTCTGTCCCTGGCCACGATCGGCGTCGCGGTCAGCGTGGCCGTCGTCGCCGTGGCCGCGCACTACCTCCTCGGGCTGAGCTGGCAGCTCGCGGTACTGCTCGGTGCGATCACCTCGCCGACCGACGCGGCGGCGGTCTTCTCGATGCTGCGACGGGTGCCGCTGCCCCGGCGGGTGACCGCCTCACTCGAGGCGGAGTCGGGCTTCAACGACGCTCCGACCGTCGTCCTGGTGACGGTGGTGAGTGCGGGGCACACCGACGGGCCGCTGGCGATGTTCGGCACCGTCGTCGGCGAACTCGCACTCGGCGTGGTGGGCGGCCTGGCGATCGGCTGGCTCGGCGTCCAGATCATGCGGCGCGCCGCCCTGCCCGCGTCGGGTCTCTATCCGCTCGCCGCGCTCTCCGTCGCGATCCTCGCGTACGCCGGCGTCGCCACTCTGCACGGCTCCGGATTCGCCGCCGTGTACGTCGCGGGCGTGGTGATGGGCAATGCCGATCTTCCGCACCGCGCGGCAACCCGCTCGTTCAGCGAGGGCATCGCCTGGCTGGCACAGATCGGGCTCTTCGTGATGCTCGGCCTGCTCGCCTCACCCGGTCGATTCACCTGGTCGATCCTCGGTGTCGCTCTCGCCGCCACGCTGATCCTGACACTGCTGGCGAGGCCGCTCTCGGTGGTCCTGGCCGCCACGGTCCAGCGGATCCCGTGGAACGAGGCGGCCTTCATCAGCTGGGCCGGTCTGCGCGGCGCGGTGCCGATCGTGCTCGCCACGATCCCGCTCGCCGCCGGCGTACCCGATGCGCGCCGGCTCTTCGACATCGTCTTCGTGCTCGTGGTCGTGGACACGCTGATCACCGGGCCGACCCTTCCCGCTGTCGCCCGGGTGCTCCGGGTGTCTCGGCGTTCGGAGCCACGAGACCTCGACGTCGAGGCGGCGCCGCTGGACCGGATCGCGGCCGATCTGCTGCAGGTGACCATCTCGCCGTCCTCCCTGCTGCACGGCGTCGAGGTGGGTGAGCTCAGGCTGCCGAAGGGCGCGTCGGTGGCGCTCGTCGTACGCGACGGGGCGGTCATCGTGCCCGAGAGCCGTACGACGCTGCGCCATGCCGACGACCTGCTCGTGGTGACTCCGCGCGCACTGCGCGACAAGACCGATCAGCGGCTGCGCGATGTCTCCCGAGGCGGACGACTTGCGCGCTGGGGGCGACCCGCGTAGGTCAGTTGACCTTGACGCAGGACGTGACCGGCTTGGGAAGCTTCAGCTTCGAGGTCACCTTGGGGTTGAGCCCGTGCATCTTCTTGCCGACGACGACGTCGATGCCGGGGCCGAGCGGTTCGCTGACGACCTCGATCGGCACGTGGGTGCCGAGGTTGCGGGCGACCAGTTCGGCGTACGGGTCGTTCTCGGTGGTGGTCAGCACCCGCACCTTCTGCACCGGACTGCTGAGCTCGACCTGGGGGGCATTGCCGACCGCGCCCGCGTGGAAGCCGCGCGCCTCGAGTCGCTGCAGGGTGAGCGTGGCGAAGCCGGTGCGCTGGGTCGCGTTGTAGACGCTCACCGTGACGTCACCGGTCCGGGCGAAGCGCTTGGTCGAGCTCTCCGCGGCCGAGCACGTGGGGCCGGCGGCCGAGGCGCGCGAGGGGAAGGGAGCGGTCGCGTTGTGCAGGCCCCACCAGGCCATGCCGATCAGGACGAGGCAGAGCGCGCTCATCGTGGCGACGCTCGTCAGCTGACGAGGGGACATCCGTCACCGGTCCCCGAGCACGTGGACGCGCGCATGGACGACATGGCGCTGCTGCAGCGCTGCCCGGAGCGCGCGATGCAGGCCGTCCTCGAGATAGAGCTCGTCCTGCCACTCGACGACGTGGGCGAAGAGATCGCCGAAGAAGGTCGAGTCCTCGTCCAGCAGGGCCGCCAACTGCAAGGTGTCCTTGGTGGTGACCAGCTCGTCGAGGCGTACCGGCCTCGGCGGTAGTGCAGCCCAGTCGCGCGGCCCCAGACCATGGTCCGGATAGGGCCGCCCGTCCCCCACGCGCTTGAAGATCACCGGCTCATCATAGGTAACGCCTCCGGACCACCCGATGTGACTAGTCTGTGGCGCATGGCGGAGCAGGCGAACGACGCGATCATCCAGTCGGCCCGGGACGGATACGCCTTCACCGGCCAGGCCCTCGAACTCGGCGCCCTCATGGCGGACGCGAACACGCAGTCGGATGTGGCGATCCGCATCCCGCTCGGCATGCTCAACAGGCACGGGCTCGTTGCCGGAGCGACCGGAACGGGCAAGACCAAGACGCTCCAGTTGCTCGCCGAGCAGCTCTCCGCCGCCGGCGTCCCGGTCTTCGCCGCCGACATCAAGGGCGATCTCTCCGGGCTCTCGCAGCCGGGCCAGGAGAACGACAAGGTCAAGGAGCGGGCCGCCTCGGTGGGCCAGCAGTGGGCGGCGAAGGGCTTCCCCGTCGAATACTTCGCGCTCGGCGGCCAGGGCGACGGCGTACCGCTGCGGGTGACGATGACCGCCTTCGGTCCGACGCTGCTCTCCAAGGTGCTCGGGTTGAACGCCACGCAGGAGTCCTCGCTCGGGCTGATCTTCCACTACGCCGACAAGGCCGGCCTGCCGCTGCTCGACCTCGCCGACCTGCGCGAGGTGGTCAAGTACCTCAACTCCGACGAGGGCAAGGCGGACCTGAAGGAGCTCGGCGGCCTCTCCAGCGCCACCGCCGGCGTCATCTTGCGCGAGCTGATCACCTTCGAGGACCAGGGCGCCGATGTCTTCTTCGGTGAGCCCGAGTTCGAGACCACCGATCTGCTGCGCGTCGGCGAGGACGGCCGCGGCCTGATCTCGCTCGTCGAGCTACCCAATCTGCAGGACCGCCCGGCGCTCTTCTCGACCTTCCTCATGTGGCTGCTGGCCGATCTCTTCCATGACCTGCCCGAGGTCGGCGACGTCGACGTACCGAAGCTGGTCTTCTTCTTCGACGAGGCACACCTGCTCTTCAAGGACGCCTCGAAGGCCTTCCTCGACTCGGTCGCGCAGACGGTCCGGCTGATCCGCTCGAAGGGCGTCGGCGTCTTCTTCGTCACGCAGTCGCCCACCGACGTTCCCGACGACGTACTCGCCCAACTCGGCTCGCGAGTGCAGCACCAGTTGCGCGCCGCCACCCCCAACGACGCCAAGGCGCTGAAGCAGACGGTGAACACCTATCCGGTGTCGGCCTATCCGGACCTGGCCCAGGTGATCCTCCAGCTGGGCATCGGCGAGGCGATCGTGACCGTGATGAACGAGCGCGGTGCGCCCACGCCGGTGGCCTGGACCCGCCTGCGGGCACCGGAGTCGCTGATGGGCGCGGCCGAGGCCTCCGTCGTCCAGGCGGCGGTCGCCGCGTCGCCGCTCCAGGCCAAGTACGGCACCGCGATCGACCGTGAGTCCGCGCGCGAGATGCTCGCCGCCCGGCTCGAGGCGGGAGCGGCCAAGGCCGAGGCCGAGCAGGCCGGCGCCCCGATCGACCCGACCACCGACCACATCCCGGTCCCGAAGCCGGCCAAGGCGCCGAAGGCGGCCAAGCCGGAGAAGTCGGTCATCGAGCAGGTGGTCACCTCGACCGCCTTCAAGCAGGCCGCCACGACGGCCGCCCGGGAGATCGTGCGCGGCATCTTCAACACCGGTCGCCGCTAGCTCCGATGGCGCGATTCTGTCGGAGTCGTGAACGTGTTCACGCTCACGACAGGTTCATGAGCGAGGCTGGCGCCTCGGTCCTGCCGTCTGTGGGACGCTTACG
>JASLCW010000303.1 GCA_030151765.1 Marmoricola sp. | reverse complement strand
CGTCCTCGTCGCCGACGAGGGCATCGGAAGGCAGCCGGACTCCGTCGAAGAAGAGCGTGAACTGCTTCTCCGGCGCGTGGAAGTCCATCGGGATGTGGTGCTTCTCCATGCCGGCGGCGTCGGTCGGCACGATCATCAGCGCCGGCTTGAGCTTGCCGGTCTTCGCGTCCGTCGTCCGCGCCACGACGAGCAGCGCATCGGCCTCGTCGACACCGGAGATGAAGGTCTTCTTGCCGTTCAGCACCCACTCGTCGCCGTCCTTGGTGACGGTCGTGGTGATCTGGTGGCTGTTGGAACCGGCGTCCGGCTCGGTGATCGCGAAGGCCATCACCATCTCGCCGGACGCGATCTTGGGCAGGTAGTGCTGCTTCTGCGCCTCGGTGCCGCACCGGGTGATGATCGAGCCGCAGATCGCCGGGCTGACCACCATCATCAGCAGCGGGGCACCGGCCGCGGCGGCCTCCTCGAGCACGACGGACAGGTCGGCCATGCCGCCGCCACCGCCGCCGTACTCCTCGGGGATGTTCACGCCGATGTAGCCGTGCTTGCCCATGTCCTGCCAGAGCTCGGTGAGCTTCTCGCCCTTGCTGGTCTTGTCCATGACGTAGCTGCGGCCGTAGGAGCCGGCCAGCTTGGCGACCGCCTCGCGCAGCGCGGCGCGCTCCTCGGGCTCGGTGAACTCGGTCCGTACGGTGTCAGTCACGCTGTTACCTCTTCTTCCTCTGCTTCAGTCACGACTGCGAGCACGGCGCCCGCTTCGACCTGTTGTCCTTCGCTCGCGTTGAGCTCGCTGACCACGCCGGCGTACGGCGCCGCGATGGTGTGCTGCATCTTCATCGCCTCCATCACCAGGATGGGATCGCCTTCCGCGACGGTGTCTCCGATCGCGACACGGACTCCGATGACCGACCCGGGCATGGGTGCGAGCAGGGATCCGGCGGCCACCTGGCTGGTCGGGTCGACGAAGCGGGGCCTCCTCCGCAGGGCGACGTGCCCGAGGGACGAGTCGACGTCGACCCGATCGCCTTCGGCGCTGACCGCGAAGTCACGTCGTACCCCGTCGCTCTCGAGCACGACCTGCTCCGGCCCGACCTCGATCACCTGCACGTCCGGGAGATCGGCCGACGAGAATGCGCGACCGCCGTACCAGCGGACGTCGAGCTCCTCGTCGCCGACGACGAAGGTGGTCAGCTGCGGTTGCGAGACGACATTGCGCCATCCTGCGGGGATCCGGCCCTGGACCCGCGCCGAGAGCCGGGCCTGCTCGGCCAGGGCCAGCGCGGCCGCAAAGCCGGACAGCGCAAGGCTTTCCTGCCCGCCTGCGGCCTTCCCGAGTACGCCGAGGTCGGCGCCGTCGAGCCAGGTGGTGTTCATCCGCGCCTCGACCACGACGGGCTCGCGGAGCAGGTTGACCAGCAGGTCGCGGTTGGTCTTCAGTCCGTGGATGCGTGCCTTGGCGAGCGCGCCGGCCAGGCGGCGCAGCGCCTCCTCGCGGGTCGGCGCCCAGGCAATCACCTTCGCGATCATGGCGTCGTAGAAGGTGCCGATCTCGTCACCGGCCCCGACACCGGAGTCGAGCCGGATGCCCGGAGCCGCCAGGTTCTCGAACTCCGCGCGGACACCGGGAATGTCGAAGGCGGTGATCTGCCCGCTCTGCGGCTGATAGTTGTTGGCGGGGTCCTCGGCGTACAGGCGGACCTCGACGGCGTGGCCCTGGGGCTCGCCGAGCTCGGCGGCGGGCGAATCCCCTTCGGCCACGGCGATCTGAAGCGCCACGAGGTCGATGCCGAAGACGGCTTCGGTGACCGGGTGCTCGACCTGGAGGCGGGTGTTCATCTCCAGGAAGTAGAAGCGGTCCTTGTCGGCGTCGTACAAGAACTCGACGGTGCCGGCGCCGCGGTAGTCGATCGCCGCGGCGGCCTTGCGGGCCGCCTCGTGCAGCGCCGACCGGGTCGCGTCGGACAGGCCCGGCGCGGGCGCCTCCTCGATGACCTTCTGGTGGCGGCGCTGCACCGAGCAGTCGCGCTCACCGAGCACGAGCACGCCCTCAGGGGTGCCCAGGACCTGCACCTCGATGTGGCGGCCGTTCTCGACGTACGGCTCGACGAAGACGGTGCCGTCGCCGAAGGCGGAGGCCGCCTCGGCGCTGGCCCGCTCGATCTCGGCGGGCAGGGCATCGATCTCGCGGACGATCCTCATGCCGCGGCCACCACCGCCGGCGGAGGCCTTCACCAGCACAGGAAGATCGGCGGCGGTGGCATTGCCGGCGTCGCCGAGAACCGGTACGCCGGCCGCCTCCATCAGCTTCTTGGACTCGATCTTGGAGCCCATGCGCTCGATCGAATCCGGTGCCGGGCCGACCCAGGTGATCCCGGCCTCGATGACCGCGCGGGCGAAGTCGGCGTTCTCGGAGAGGAAGCCGTAGCCGGGGTGGATCGCGTCCGCGCCCGTGCGCCGCGCCGCATCGATGATGAGATCTGCACGCAGGTAGGTCTCGGCGGGCGCGCTTCTATTGGGCCCAGTCCCGGGGAGACGGACGGCGACGTCGGCATCGGCCACGAAGGGCATGCCCGCGTCGGCGTCGGAATGGACGGCGACCGTGTCGATGCCGAGGTCGCGGCAGGTGCGGAAGACGCGGCGGGCGATCTCGCCGCGGTTCGCAACAAGGAGTCTCGTGATCACAGTCGGAACACCCCGAAGTTCATGGCCCCTTCAATGGGCTGGTTGTCGATGACGGACAGGCAGATGCCGAGCACGGTGCGGGTGTCGCGAGGGTCGATGACACCGTCGTCGTAGACCATCCCGGAGAGCACGTAGGGCAGGGACTGCTCCTCGATCTGCGTCTCGACCATCTCCTTGATGGCTTTGAATCCCTCGGCGTCGAAGACCTGGCCCTTCGACTCGGCGGACTGCCGCGCGACGATCTCGAGGACGCCGGC
>JASLCW010000293.1 GCA_030151765.1 Marmoricola sp. | reverse complement strand
GCCGGCCTGATCACGGTCAAGGACTTCGTGAAGTCGGAGCAGTTCCCCAACGCCTCCCAGGACGCCGCCGGCCGGCTCATGGTCGGTGCCGCGATCGGCTACTTCGGCGACGCCTGGGAGCGCGCGACCACGCTGATCGAGGCGGGTGTCGACGTCCTCGTCGCGGACACCGCTCACGGTCACGTGAAGATGCTTCTCGAGATGGTCCAGCGGCTCAAGAGCGACCCGGCCACCAAGCACGTGCAGGTGATCGGCGGCAATGTCGCCACCGCGGCGGGTGCCCAGGCCTTCATCGAGGCCGGCGCGGACTCCATCAAGGTGGGCGTCGGCCCGGGCTCGATCTGTACGACGCGCGTGGTCACCGGCGTCGGCGTACCCCAGGTGACGGCGGTCTACGAGGCGGCTCGCGCGGCCCGGCTGGCCGGCGTACCGGTGATCGCCGACGGCGGCCTCAAGTACTCCGGCGAGATCGCCAAGGCACTCGTCGCCGGCGCCGATGCGGTGATGCTCGGCTCGCTGCTCGCCGGCTGCGAGGAGAGCCCCGGCGACCTGGTCTTCGTCAACGGCAAGCAATACAAGTCCTATCGGGGCATGGGCTCGCTCGGCGCGATGAGCAGCCGCGGCAAGAAGTCCTATTCCAAGGACCGCTACTTCCAGGCCGAGGTCACCAGCGACGACAAGATCATCCCCGAGGGGATCGAGGGCCAGGTCGCCTACCGCGGCCCGCTGTCCGCCGTGGCGCACCAGTTGATCGGCGGCCTCAACCAGTCGATGTTCTACGTCGGCGCGCGCACCATCCCGGAGCTGAAGGAGAAGGGCCGCTTCATCCGGATCACCTCCGCCTCGCTGAAGGAATCCCACCCGCACGACGTACAGATGACGGTCGAGGCGCCCAACTACACCGGGCAGTGACCGCGCCGGTGATCCGCCCCTTCACAGGGGCGGACTGGGCGGCGACGGCGCCGATCATCCGGTCGGTGCTTGCTGCCGGCGAGACCTATTGCGCGGACCCGTCGATGGACGACGCGGCGCTGCGCGAGTTCTGGCTCCACGACGAACACACCGTGGTCGCCGAGATCGACGGCCTCGTCGTGGGCACCGCCCATTGCGGGCCCAACCGTCCCGCGCAGGGCAGTCACATCGGCACCGCCTCCTTCATGGTCGGCGAGGCCGCCCGCGGCCGCGGCGTCGGCAGGGCGCTGGCGGAGCACGTCGTCGGCTGGCACCGTCGCCGGGGCTTTCGCGGCATCCAGTTCAACGCCGTGGTCGCCTCCAACTTCTTCGCCGTACGGCTGTGGCAGTCGCTCGGCTTCGAGATCGTCGGTACGACGCCGGGCGCCTTCCGGTTGCCCTCGGGGGAGTATGTCGGCCTGCATGTCATGTATCTGGACCTCGCGAAGTCCTGAATCGCCGAGCGTGACACCGCGGTTGTCGGGATGCCCGGGACACGACCATTGCGTCACAGTCGAGCCAAAGCCCCTGATTGTTCAGATCGCTGGCGTGATGTCGGTCTGAGGAAGTCCTCGCCCTTGAACAGCAGCGGGGAGTCGGCCAACCTCGCGGTTGCGGCCGTCTTCCGGCTCACCGCCGAGTATGGAGACAATCGGGTTCTCGACGGCATCCGGAGACGACCGTCCTGTCTCCGAAATCGGGTCGTGGTCTCACCTGTCACGCGGGTGCGGGGAAATCACTACATATGTAGCGTTTTCGCTGCGCTTGGCTCCGCGGCGGCGAGTCAGATCTGGAATTCTCCGATCGGCCTCTCAGTGGCACCACGGACAACACGAGCATCAGGGGTGTCTGAGGATCATGCATTTTCGATCGAGAACATGCGAAATGTCGGCTGATCTTGGGCGAATCTGACTGATCTTGGTCGACGCCGACCGTGCTGGGGCGGAGGTCATGACCACCGGTCGGTCCGGGCCCTCGTCGCTGGGCTTGTCGGTGACCCGCAGATCAGCGCGGGATGCCGTTCTCGTCATATCCGAGGATCTCGTCCTCGCTAAGGCCGTTGAGGATCGTCCGCGCCCGTCGACGTGCGGCGATCTCCTCGACTGCTCTGGCCCGCTCATCGAGTCGCCGGATCTTCTCCGTCAGCGAGGTAGGCACGGCTACCTCCACCGTGCAATCCATGCGGCCGGCAGGAGCCATGGCCAGCGCCGCTGTGTCAGGATCGAGTCGCGGTGTCATCGCGCCGTCAGCCTCCTTCCGCCCGTCATCCTCGCAGGTCACGCCAGGTCGGCAAGTGCCTTCGTGGTCGCGTAACCTCGTCCCGTGACTGAGATCGAGATCGGCCGCGCCAAGCGCGGCCGCCGCGCGTACTCCTTCGACGACATCGCGATCGTGCCGAGCCGGCGCACCCGCGACCCCGAGGAGGTCAGCGTCGCCTGGCAGATCGACGCCTACCGCTTCGAGCTGCCGATCGTCGCAGCGCCGATGGACTCGGTGATGTCGCCGGAGACCGCGATCGCGCTCGGTCGCCATGGTGGTCTCGGGGTGCTCAACCTCGAGGGTCTCTGGACCCGCTACGAGGACCCGACCGATCTGCTCGACGAGATCACCCGGCTCGAGCCGGAGACCGCGGTCGCGCGGATGCAGGAGATCTACGCCGAGCCGATCAAGGCGGAGCTGATCACCGCGCGGCTGCGCCAGGTGCGCGAGGCCGGCGTGACCGTGGCCGGCGCGCTCTCACCGCAGCGCACCAAGGAGTTCGCCAAGGCCGTCGTCGACGCGGGCGTGGACATGTTCGTCATCCGCGGTACGACGGTCTCCGCCGAGCACGTCTCCGGACAGGCCGAGCCGCTGAACCTCAAGGAGTTCATCTACGAGCTCGACGTCCCGGTGATCGTCGGCGGCTGC
>JASLCW010000288.1 GCA_030151765.1 Marmoricola sp. | reverse complement strand
CGCGAGCAGCTGCTCGGTGTGCTCGGAGGGCGCGGGCGGGGAGTAGCTCATGAACCGATGATTTCGCACATGTGTTCGACCCGTCCAGCGCTGACGCCGCCTGGCCGGAGGTAAGTCCGGCAGGGGTGGAGAACTTGTCACCCGCGTGACAACTCCCCAAACCCTTCCGGCCCGAGAGGCGACGGCGACTTCGCCGACTGACCGTTGTCGCCGCGAAATCGCGCACAGGGGAGAGGCCCTGAAAACCGGCCCCGCACGACGTACTTCCTCCTAGAGTGACGCCGTGATCGAACTCAAGGGCCTGAACGGGGAATCACTGGTCTTCGACGGCGCCACCGTCGCGAAGTTCCGCCACAACGGCCTGGACGAGTCCGCCCGCAATCCGATCTCGACCTTCCGCGAGGTCCAGGTCAGCCACAAGCCCGGCAAACGCGGCAAGGAGGGCCGGTACGACGTGATGGTGGCGATGTCCTCGTTCATGGCGCTCTCCGTGCCCGAATCGGCAAAGGCAGCGCTCGACGACTTCGTCGCGGCCCTCCGAGCACCTGGCCAGTAACGCGCCTACGTTATGTCAGTCTCGTCGCGGATCGTCCGGACGACGCGAGCAGGGTTGCCCACGGCCACGACGCCTGCCGGGATGTCCCGAGTGACGACAGATCCCGCCCCGATGACACTGTCGGCGCCGATCGTGACGCCGGGGCAGACGATGACGCCGCCGCCGAGCCACACGTTGTCCTCGATGCGGATGGGCCGAGCCGCTTCGAGCTTGTCGCGACGCGGCTGAGGATCAATCGGATGCGTCGGCGTGAGCAACTGGACGTTGGGGCCGATCTGACAGTCGGCGCCGATGACGATGGGCGCGGCATCCAGTGCCACCAGGTTGTAATTCACGAAGGTCCGGGCACCGATGGAGATCTGGTCACCGTAGTCGACGTGCAGGGGCGGCCTGACGATCACATCGTCGCCGAGTTCTCCCAGAAGCTCACTGAGCACGCGACGCGCCTCGCCGAGATCCGTCAGTGAGCTCTTCGAGTACGCATCCATCAATTGCCGGGCTCGTCGGGAACGCCGTTCGTTCTCCGGGTCGTCGGCGATATAGAGGTCACCCGCCAGCATGCGCTCACGGTGGGTACGGGCGTCGCCTGCGAAGTAGTCGGTCATGGCGGGTACGACGCTACCCAAACCCCTCTCGCTCCGCGTGGACAAACCGCCGATAAGTTACATTATGTCACGTAATACTCTGCGCATGGCACCGCTGATCAGAGCCCGAAAGCTACTGTCTTGGCATGAGACTGACCGACGTCGAAGTTGCGATCGCGGCCGCGCAGGCGGGCGCCGACGTGGTCGCGCGAACCTACGGCGACAGCCACACCCGGTTCGCAAAGTCAGCCACCGACTTCGCCACCCAGACCGACCTGGATGCCGAGGCCGCCATCATCGAGGTCATCGACAAGCCCCCTTGATCAACCGTTCGTCGGCGGTCAGCTCGTCAGCGATCCGTTGCTGCGCGCGCAGTACGGCCCTCGAGTCTTGTCATCCACCTTAGGCGTCGCGTGGGTGGCAGCCGGTCGTCGAGCGGCATACATCTCAGACGGATGGTTCCGAGACAACGTCCACTTCGCTGCCGGCATCGCGCTGTGTCAGGCCGCCGGTTGCGTGCTGAGCGATCTGGACGGGAACCCGCTTCACACCGGCCGCGGGCTGATCATCTCGGCGGATCAGGAGACTCATGACCGGATGCTTGCGCTCGTCGAGCCCCACCTCTCCCCTTTGCGCGCCACCACCGTGTAATTCTCGGCCTCCGGATCGAACGTGCTCAGGTCCGTCCGAAGCCCGACCCGGTGCAACTCACCTTCGAGCTCCTCGTGCTGGTAAGGCCAGCAGGACAGCAGTTCCGATCGGACGACAACCGACCCGGTCGCCTCAAGCTGCGCGATCGCAATCTCGATGTGGTGCTCCTCTTCCCAACGCGGCGCAATGTCCCAGCGGTAGATCACGACGGCATCGCGACCGTTCCGGCTGACGAGCCGGTCCCAGATGTCCAGCCGGGAACCTCTGGCCCTCACGAGCTCCCAGGTTCTGGATGTCAGCACCAAACGTCCGCCCGGGCGCAGAAGTCGCGACATCGACCGCAGAGCGGTGGCTCTGCCTGCGGCACCCGCGGCATGCCAGCACGTCGTATTCCGTCACAACCGCTACCTCCGTCACGCAGCAGACCCGACTCTCGACGGCACCAGTCCATCAGCGGAGCACGCGGCGCACCAACGGTTTCACATAGCCTGGAGCCCGTGGGCCGCAGCGATCACCTCGCTCCGCGCGTGACGGTCAGCGCCGGATCCACTCGCGCCGCAGTCCTTCCTCCACCATCAGGTTCGTGAGATCTCCCAGCGAGGTCGACGCCGACACCACGCCGGCCTCGCGTGCCCGCACCGTGGTCTCCGACGCGCCGGCCATTCCCCAGGTGCCGCCACCGTTCAACCAGTTCAGCAGCATCGGCTCCAGGCGATCCATCGCTTTGCCGAACCTGGCTTCCGGCGTCACGCCTGCCTCGAACTCGTCCCAGAGCCCGCGCAGCTCGGCGGCCTGATCCTCGGGCAACATGCCGAAGAGCCGTACGGCGGCCGCTTCCTCACGCTCCTGCTGGTCATCGGCCGCGCCCGGCACGAACACCGGGCTGTCCCCCGCATAGATCTCCACGAGGTCATGGATCACGACCAGCTTGACCGCGTGCCCGACATCGATCGGCTCGTCGGCGTACTCCGCGAGCAGGACGACCATGAGCGCCAGGTGCCACGAGTGTTCGGCGTCGTTCTCACGGCGGTCCGCGGCTGCCAGCGGCGAGGCACGCAGGATCGTCTTGAGCTTGTCCGCCTCCGCGATGAAGGCGAGTTGCGCCGCCAGACGATCGGGTACGCCGGAAGGCAGCGGCTGCCGATCGATCAGGGGTACGTCGTCCTCCGCGGCCGTCACCGGGCCCATTCCTCTCGCAGGATCGAGTAGAGATAGCCGTCGCGGTAGGCGCCGTCGCGCCATTGCGCGCCCCGCGTCATCCCCTCGCGGGTGAAGCCGGCCTTCTCCAGCGCCCGCTGCTCGGCGATGTTCTCGACGTCCGTGTGCGCCTCCACCCGGTTGACCGTGGTGTGCCGGAAGAAGAGATCCACGAGCTGCCGCTGTGCCTCGCTGCCGGCGCCACGACCGCGGCCGTTCGAGGCGAGCCAGATGCCGATCATCGGACTGCGCGACTGGACATTCGGGCCCCACCGTTGCCAGATCCAGCTGACATTCCCGATCAGGACTCCCGCATCGACGATCCCGAATCCGCCGTACTCATTGAGATCCACGCCGGGAACAGTGGTCCGCGGCACCTCCGGACCGAAGTTGTCCAGAGGTGCGTCGGCACCGGTCAGCAGCGGGAGATCGTCCTCGGTCAGGGGGCGGAGATGAACGCTCACTCCAGCAGGCTATCGATAGGTTCTGCCCGGGAGCGCGCGCATACTCGAGTCATGACTGAATCTCGGCAGTCGGACCTGATCACCCTTGCCGGATCGGCGCGTCCGGCGTACGCGGCCATCGGTTCACGTGTCCCGCCCGGCGAGTCCGTGCAGGCGACACTGGTATTGCGGCGACGCAGTGGTGCGGAGCCTCCGGTCGATCGCCTGCTCTCCCCCGCGGACCTTGCCGGTCGCTACGGCGCCTCACCCGACGACATCGACGTGGTGACGGGGCTCCTCGACTCCCGGGGCATCCGGGTCGTCTCCGCGGATCCTCCGTCGCGGCGGCTTCGCGTCGAGGGCACGGCGGCTGATCTCGAGTCCTTCTCCGGTACGACGCTGAGCCGGCCCGAGGACGGCTCCCATGTACGAACGCGTAGCGGCGAGCTTCGACTCCCGCATGCACTCGACGGCGTCGTCACCGCCGTACTCGGGCTCGATACCCGGCAGCAGGCGATGACACGCCATGTCGTCGCGGATCCGCATGCCACTCGGACGAGCTACTCCCCCATCGACCTGGCCGCGATCTACGGCATGCCCGCGACAACGGGCAAGGGACAGACGATCGCGATCATCGAGCTCGGCGGTGGATTCGGCCAGAGCGACATCGACACCTACTTCACCGGTCTTGGCCTCACTCCCCCACAGGTGAAGGCGGTCTCCGTCGACGGCGCGAAGAACACCCCCGGTCAGGATCCCCAGGGTGCCGACGGCGAGGTCCTGCTCGACATCGAGGTCGCCGGCGCCATCGCGAACGAGGCGACGATCGTCGTCTACTTCGCGCCCAACACCGACGCCGGCTTCCTGGATGCTGTAGCGACTGCTACACACGCCTCACCCGCACCCGTGGCGATCAGCATCAGTTGGGGCCAGAGCGAGGATCAGTGGACCGCTCAGGCACGCACCTCGATGGACCAGGCCTTCGCCGATGCGGCCGCCCTGGGCATCACCGTGACCGCAGCGGCGGGTGACAACGGCAGCGGCGACAACGACTCGAGCGGCGGAACGGTGCACGCCGACTTCCCGGCGTCGAGCCCACACGTCCTGGGTTGCGGCGGGACCACTCTGGACGCCTCGAACGGCAAGGTGACGAGCGAGGTCGTCTGGGGAGGCGCGAACGGCGGCGCCACCGGCGGTGGCGTGAGTGACACCTTCTCCTTGCCTGACTGGCAGAGAGACGCCGGCGTGCCGCCGCGCTCCGGCAGTACGACGGTCGGTCGCGGCGTGCCCGACGTCGCAGCCGATGCCGATCCGGCCACCGGCTACCAGGTCTATGTCGACGGACAGTCGATGGTCATCGGCGGCACCAGCGCCGTGGCACCCTTGTGGGCAGGACTGATCGCGCGAATCACGGAGACCGCCGGCCCGCTGGGGCTGATCCAGCAGAGGCTCTACCCGACAGCTGCACCGGGCAAGGCGAGCACAGCCCTGCGCGACATCAGCTCGGGAAGCAATGGCGCCTATCAGGCACGGGTCGGCTGGGACGCGTGCACCGGCCTCGGCGTACCGGAGGCGGCAACGGCCCGGCTCTGGCAGGCCTAGGCCCTACCCGTCACCGCGATCGTGGACAGCGCCTGCTTGCGGATCTGCTTCTTCGTGAAGGCGAAGTGCACCCACTGCTTCTTGCTGAACATCCGGGTCTGGTCGCTCGACCACTTCGACTTCGGGTTCTCGTCCTGGCTGTAGGTCAGGATCGTGCGCGCGTTCACGCGGCCTCCGGACAGGAAGGCGATCGCCTCGATGTGCGAGGAACCGTAGGTCACCGGCTTGAGACGTGACGTGTTCGCGAGGGCACCGCGACTGTCGAGCGCATTCGCATTGCCCGCCTCGTCACCGAGCCCGCCGCCGAGCGGGATCGCCGGCGCACCCCGGTCGCCTGCGACCTGGAGCGAGCCCCAGGTCGCATTCATCGGAATGTGCTTCGAGCGCAGGTAGGCGATCGCGTCCTCCATCGCCGTGACCACCTGGCTGTTGGAGCTGTCCAGTGTGTTGGGCGTCTCCACCGGGTTGTTCGCGTCGAAGGGCACCTTCCAGATCGACGGCCCCGGCAGCAGCCCCGGCGTGGGCAGCCGGGAGACGAACTGCTCGAAGATGTGATTGCCGCGGCTGTTGATGTTGGAGTGCTTGTCCCACTTCGCGAGGACCGTGCAGGCGTCGCCGCCGTTCGCGGCCTCGCAGACCTTCTGCAGTGCGCCGTCGCGCGACATCAGCTCCGCGCCGTACACGCGGTTCTGGTGCTCGAATCCGCGCAGCTCCGCCGGGCTGATCCGGCCGTGCTTGAGGGCGTCGATCACGTAGTGGTCGACCATCCGGGTCCGCAGTGTGCGCACGCACTTCTCGCAGCCGATGATGCGTGCGTAACCGTTCAGCTGCTGCTTCGGGTTCGGCAGCCAATAGGAGTCGTTCGCGTTCATCACCCAGTCGGTGCGCACCGTCGCCGGCAGGTTCTTGGGTCCCAGGATCCCCGGGCGCTGAGCGTCACTGTCGGTGCCCCAGTTGCAGGCGCCGCCCGCTCGGGAGCCGTCGAGACCGGGCAGGCCCGCGACCTGGTTCAGGAGATTGCCGATGAGCGTCATGCACTTGCCCGCAAGCGCATTGGAGACATTGGGTACGACGGAGTGGTCGGCGTACAGGACATTGCCGTTCCGGTCCGCCGCGATCGTGTTCACCCACGGGATGCCGCCCCCGGCGTCCTGCCGCGCCAGCAGGTCACGCACGGTCTTGGCCTTGCCCATGTTCAGGAAGGAGTCGATGGTGCGCAACTGCTCGCCATTGGCGTCGCGAATCGCCCAGAAGCTCAGCGGGGTCCAGCCCATGAACTGCGCGGGGTTGTTGACGACATAGCCCTGCGGCGTCCGGTAGAGCGTCGCGGTCATGTCGACGAGGCGACCGTTCTTGCGCGCCGTGACGTGCACGGTCCGCTTCTCGAGCTGCCGGGTGCCGTTGCCGTAGATGTACGTCGTCGGGCTGAGCAGCTCCTGGTACTCGTACGGCGTGAACCGGTACGCCGTCGACACCGTGTGGCTCCACGCGACATTCTTGTTCCACCCGATGTTGACGACCGGCGAGCCGATCAGGCTGGCGCCCGCGACGTCGTACACCCCCGGGATCGTCAGCTGTTGCTGGGTGAACCGGTATCGACCGACCCACGGGAAGTGCGGATTGCCGAGCAGCATGCCGCGGTGCGTCGTGGAGGCCGAGCCACCGATCGCGGTCGCGTTGGAGCCGAAGGGCGACTTCGGGTCCTTGCCCAGGCCCTTGAGCATCGCGTCGCGGCTCGGCAGCTTCTTCGGCGCCGGGGCGAAGCGCGCCTGGCTGCGCAACTGCGGCAGGTTCGGGTTGGTCAGGCTGGGAAGCTTCGGGTCGACGATCTGCTGCATGAAGTGACCGGTCGATCCCATGATCTGCGCGAGGTAGACGCCGTACCAGATGTCGAGCGGCGTCGCGTTGGGCTTGATGTACCCCGCTCCACGGCACACCGGATCGGCGATGTGCCTGGTGCCGCCGATCTTGCGGATGTAGCGATTCACACCGGCCGCGTAGCCCTTCACCATGGCGCGCGCCTCGGCGCCCGGGCCGGCCTTGCTCGCGAGCAGCTTCTCGACCACCTTGCGGTTGTGCAGGTCGGTGACCAGTGCATCCGCCTGGAAGTTGGTGCCGTTCATCGAGACCCGGTCGTCGTACTTCGCGTCCGGGCCGAACCACCGGCTGCGCTCACCACGGGCGGTCAGGACGATGTCCGACAGATTGCAGATCTCGGTCTTCGCCGTGGCATAGCCGGATCCGAATCCGAGAGATCCCCAGTCCCGGGCGACGATGTGCGGGATGCCGTGGGTCGTTCGAGTGATGGTCGCCTTGTAGACGCCGTGGGCCGGCTTCAGCGGCGCCCCGTGCGGTGTGGCAACGCGCGACACGGACCTCGCGACGGGGCTCGCAGCTCCGATCGCACTCGGCACGGTGGCGACGGCGGTGGCCCCCAGGGCGGCGACGGCGACGGCGGAGATCAGGTGGTGTGAGCGCACGGTGTGCTCAACGCAA
>JASLCW010000286.1 GCA_030151765.1 Marmoricola sp. | reverse complement strand
TCGGGTCCTGCGGTGATCGCGGTCGTCGACGAGGTGTCGCCGAGCGCCTTCTTGGCGACCTCCGGGGGTGTCGCACCGGCGCTCGGCATCCCGGGCAGGCTCTGGTGCTTCTTCGCGGCGGTGCCGGCGGGGAGCGTCCATTCGGTGGCGCTCTTGCTGGCACTGTTCCACTGCCACAGCGAGGAGCCGTTGTGGACAAGGTCGGTCTCACCGAACTCGCTGAGCAGCGCGAGGCGCAGCTGCTTCGGGCCGCCGTACCAGAAGCGGAGCGTGTGGGTGCCGGTCAGCAGGCTGGCCAGATTGCTCCCGCCGGCGGTGGCCATGTCGGGGAGGGCCGGCAGCCCCAGATCGGAGGTCTGCACGATGGTGCCCGAGCCGTTGGCCAGATTGGCATGCCGGACGTCGTTGATCAGTGACGAGACCGAGCGTGGCTTGAGGGCGGCATCGGCTGCGTTCGTGAAGGCCGCGACCATGCCCCCGGCGCCGGCGAAGATGGCCAGGGCGAGGAGGGGAGTGAGCCAGCGCCACCGACGGCGCAGCTGTCGGGAGAGGGTGGACGCGGATTCGGGACGCGGTTCGGTGCTGCTCATGGGCACCACAATGGACCGACGATGCTGTGGGCGCGCTGAGAACCTGTGCCCGCTCACAAGGTGAGGGTGCCAAGGTGGTCACATGCGTCTGCTGGTGGTCGACGACGAGCCGCGTCTGGCACGGGCGCTGGCGCGTGGGCTGAGCGCCGAGGGGTTCGTCGTGGAGACGGCCGGCGACGGCATCAGCGGCCTGGAACGGGCCCAGTATGGCGACTTCGACGTGATCGTCCTCGACGTGATGCTCCCGGGCCTGTCCGGGTACGAGGTCGTACGCCGGTTGCGTGCCGAGGACAATTGGGTGCCGGTGCTGATGCTCTCCGCCAAGGACGGGCCGCACGATCAGGCGGACGGACTCGACTACGGTGCCGACGACTACCTGACCAAGCCCTTCTCCTTCGTCGTCCTGCTGGCCCGCCTGCGCGCACTGCTCCGTCGCGGGCAGGCACCTCGCCCGGTGTTGCTGACGGCCGGTGATGTGGTCCTCGATCCGGCGGCGCGGGAAGTGCGCCTGGGCGACGAACCGGTCGCCCTGACCCCGCGCGAGTTCGCGCTGGCGGAGTACCTGATGCGCCATCCCGACCGGGTGATCACCAAGACGGAGCTGATCGACCACGTCTGGGAGACGCCCGACGCTGTGGATGCCAATGCCGTCGAGGTGTACGTCGGCTATCTGCGCCGCAAGCTCGGCCGTGACCTGATCCGGACCGTCCGCGGCGCCGGCTATCGAGTGGTTCCATGAGGCGCGGCCTCTCGCTCCGGGTGCGCCTGCTGCTCCTGGGTGTGGTGGCGGTCGCGGTCACGACGGTCGTCGTCGGTGTGGTCCTGTACGGCGCCTCGTCCTTCGCGGCCGGCAACGCGCTCCGTCGTGATGCCCGGGCCACCGCCGACCAGGTCGCCGAACTGGTGCGCACCGGTAGGCTGCCCCGGCCCATCCCGGTGGCCGGATCCCAGGTCGTCCAGGTGCTCGACGGCCAGGACCGGGTGGTCAGCGCGACCGCCGCCGGCGACCAGCTCACCGCGCTGGTGACGCCCGATCAGCTCCGGAGGGCACTGCGCGGACCGATCCGGATCGACGGGGCGCGGATGACCGAGCAGTCGCCGTACCTGGTGGTCGCGGAGCGGGTAGCCGGCCGCGATCGCGTCGTCGTGGTCGCGGTGTCGACCGATGAGCTCGGCCGCACCGCGCGGATCCTCCGGATCACCCTCTTCGCGGTGCTGCCGGTGCTGCTGCTGGTGTTGGCGGCGATCTCGTGGCGGCTGATCGGCGCCACGCTGCGACCGGTCGAGCGGCTCCGGGCCGGTGCGGAGCGGATCTCCGGTGCCGGTGACGACGAGCGACTCCCGGTGCCGGACTCGGCCGACGAGATCCATGCGCTCGCGCTCACCCTGAACTCGATGCTGGACCGGTTGGCCGCCTCACGCGAACGGCAGCGCGCCTTCCTCGCCGACGTGGCGCACGAACTGCGCAGCCCGCTCACCTCGATGCGCACCCAGCTCGAGGTCGCCCAGAGATTGGACGAGCGCCTGGGGGAGTCCGGCGATCTGGATCAGGGCCTGCTGGAGGACGTGATCAGGATGTCCGCCCTCGTGGAGGACCTGCTGGTGATGGCCCGGCTCGACAGTGACGCCGTACCGCTGCCGCCGGCCCGGGCGGTCGATGTCGGCGAGGTCCTCGACCGGCTCCGGATCCGGTACGCCGACGCGACCGTCGAGACCGAGCCCGGTCTCGTGGTCGAACTCGGGGACGGCGAGCTCGATCGCTTGCTGACCAACCTGCTGGACAACGCCGTACGGCACGCCCAGACGCAGGTCGACGTACGGGCTCGTCGCGTGGGCGACCGGGTGCACGTCGTCGTCAGCGACGACGGACCCGGCGTACCGACCGAGCAGCGTGCCCGCATGCAGGAACGCTTCACCCGGCTCGACCCGGCCCGCGATCGCGACAGCGGCGGCACCGGGCTCGGCCTGGCGATCGTCGCCACGCTCCTCGAGCGCAGGGGTGGCCGGTTGCTGCTCGCGGATGCCCCGGGTGGGGGACTGGCCGCGACGCTGGATCTCCCCGCTGGCCCCGGGTTTCCCATGTGATCCACCCAAACTGGCGCACCACACACGATGCATCTCGTGTGATGCACCAGTCCTGATGGATCACATGGGAAACCTGAGGAACCTCAGCCCAGCGGTTCCAGGATCGTGTGATCGCGCAGCGATCCGGTCAGCGCGGTGATCATCGCGCGCTCGTCGCCGAGCCAGTGGTTGATCGCGGTCAGCCGCTCGGTGACGTGACCGACGGAGTATTCGTCGGTCATCGCGATGCCACCGTGGAGCTGGATCGCCTCCTGGCCGATGTGGCGACCGGCGCGGGCTACCTGGAGCTTGGCCTGGGCGGCCGCCTCGATGGTCTGGGCGGGGGTGCCCTCGCAGGCGACCATGGTCGCCCAGGTGACCACGCTGCGGGCCAGCTCCAGGGCCATGTAGCAGTCCGCGGCGCGGAAGGTCAGGGCCTGGAAGCGGTTGAGGGTGACCCCGAACTGCTGGCGCGTCTTGAGGTACTCCACCGTCGTCGACAGGGCCGTCTCCATCGCGCCCAGGGCTTCGTGGCAGGCGGCGATGCGGGCGCGCGCGAAGGCGGCGCGCGCGGCCTCGTCCGTGGCCGAGCCCAGCCGGGTCGCGGTGGCCGGGTCGAAGGTCAGGCGGGCGGAGCGGCCGCCGTCGTAGGTCCGCGAGGCGGCGGCGCCCTCGCCGCGCGGCGCGACGAAGAGGTCGTCGCCGACGTGCCAGACGATGGTGTCGGCGACGGCGCCCTGGATGACCGGCTCGGCGACGCCGTCGGCGTCCGCGCGGGCATAGGCGAGCAGGTGCTCTCCGGACGACAGCCCGCCCAGGAGTTCGGCTCGCTGCTCGTCGCTGCCGACCGCCGCGACCAGGCCGCCGGCGAGGACGACCGCGGCGACGTACGGCTCGGGCGCGAGCACCCGGCCGATCTCCTCGGCGACCACGGCCACCTCGGCGGGCCCGGCGCCGGCGCCGCCGTCCTCCTCGGAGAAGGGCAGGCCCAGCAGGCCGAGTTCGGCGTACCGACCCCAGAGGGCGGTGTCGTAGCCGGGGTCCGTCGCGGTGACCTGGCGGCGCCGCTCGGCGTCGTTGGTCGGGTCGTAGCCCTTCAGCAGACCGCGTACGGCGTCGCGCAGCGCGCGCTGCTCCTCGTCGAATTCGAAGTCCATGATCGATGCTCCTAGAGTCCGAGGATCGTGCCGGCGATGATCTGTCGCTGGATCTCGTTGGATCCGCCGTAGATCGACGTCTTGCGGTAGTTGAGGTAGGCCGGGCCGGACAGTGCCGCCCAGTCGGGGACGGTCGCGGAGCCCGAGGCCAGGCCGGCCTCGCCGGCGAGGTCGAGCGCGAGCTCGGTGACCGCCTGCTGCAGTTCGGTGCCCTTCAGCTTGAGCACCGACGAGGCCGGGTGCGGCTTGCCGTCGGCCGAGTTGGCGACGACGCGGAGTTCGGTCAGTTCGAGTGCGAGCAGCTCGTTCTCGACCTCGACGAAGCGGGCGGCGAGCAGTGCGTCGTCGAGTACGCCGAGCTCCGCCGCGTGAGCTTTGGCCCGGGCGAGCGCCCGCTTCGTGGTGCCCACCTGGGCGATGCCGACGCGCTCGTTGCCAAGCAGGAACTTGGCGTGTGTCCAGCCCTGGTTGACCTCGCCCACCAGGCAGTCGCCGGGGACCCGGACGTCCTCGAAGAAGACCTCGTTGACCTCGTAGCTGCCGTCGATCAGCTTGATCGGGCGCAGCGTGACGCCGGGCGAGTCCATCGGGAAGAGCAGCATCGAGATGCCGGCCTGCTTCTTCACGTCGGGGTCGGTGCGGCACAGGCAGAAGATCCAGTCGGCGTGCTGGCCGAGCGTGGTCCAGGTCTTCTGGCCGTTCACGATCCAGTCGTCGCCGTCGCGAACCGCGCGGGTGGTGAGGGAGGCCAGATCGGAGCCGGCATTGGGCTCGGAGAAGCCCTGACACCACCAGATGTCGAGATTGGCGGTCGGCGGCAGGAAGCGCTCCTTGAGTTCCTGGCTGCCGAAGTTCGCGATCACCGGCCCGATCATGTTGGCGTTGAAGGTCAGCGGTGCCGGCACCGAGGCCAGCTGCATCTCCTCGTGCCAGATGTGCCGCTGCAGCGGGGTCCAGTCCCGGCCACCCCATTCGACGGGCCAGTTGGTCACCGCCAGCCCGGCGGCATTGAGGATCCGCTGCGTGGTGACGAAGTCGTCCTTGTCGAGATGGTGCCCGGAGGCGACCTTCTCGCGGATGCCGGCAGGGACCTCGGTGGTGAAGAAGGTGCGCATCTCCTCGCGGAATGCTTCCTCTTCTTCGGTGAGTCGCAGTCGCATGGAGGCAACGTAGCCCATGCTGGCAATGGCGAAGTCGCCGGAGCGTGACCAGTTCCCCGACCGGGGGAGCCCGAGCGGAGAGGAAGCTGCCGTGGTGGATGCACGAGAGGCCCTGAACAAGTCGGTGAGCGCGTCGCAGCGGATCGCCCTGGGGCTGGCGAGCGAGGCCTTCGAGGGCGTCGTACGCGCCAGCCGGGCGGGGATCAGCGAGCCCCAGGAGGCGCTCAACCGGATCACCGCGCTGATCGCGGCCATCGGCGACCTGGCGGCCTCCAGCACGAAGCCGATGGAGGCGCTGCTGGTGAACCAGCGCAATCTCGCCAACGCGATGGCCTCGTTCGCGCAGTTGCAGGCCGACATGGCCGAGGTGCTCGCGCAGGTCGCCGCGAGTCATGCCGCCGTCGTCGACGCCCTCGAGATGCTGGCTACCCCGGCGCTCGCGGTCAGCGACATGATCCGCAGCGAGCCGACGATGAAGAAGGCCCAGGGACGGGCGCAGGGGCGCGCGCAGGCGCGGAAGACGCCGCCGCCCCGGCGTACCAGCGCGAAGACTGGCACGACCGGGGCGTCGAAAAGGCCTACTTCCTGAGGGTGATCTGGGTCTTGAAGCGCTTCTTGGCGCCGTGATCGGCGGTATTGGTCATCGTGATGATGATGGCGCCGGTCTTCTTCGGCTTGAAGCCGTAGCTGTGCGTGCCCTGGCCCCTCTTGTTGAGACCGAAGCGGATCTTCTTGGTCTTGCCGTTCTTCATCCGGAACTGCACCCAGACGGCGCCCGACTTCGGCGCCTTGACGGTGATGACCGCCCTCGCCCGCGACTGCTTGCCGATCGGCAGTACGACGAGCGGCGCGGTGGCGAGCGGGTACACCTTGGGTGAGAGCCAGCGGCTGCGGGTGCCGACCTTGAGCTTGCCGACCTTCCACACACCGATACCCGAGCGGTGCCCGATGAGGAATCCCAGCCAGCTGTTCCGGTCCGGATAGCTGCCTCGCGGCAGCGTGTTCCAGACGCCGAAGACCGGCATCGCCTTCGCCAGCGACGAGTGGTGCTGCTTCAGCACCCGCTTGAGCGCGGTCAGGGCGCCGACTCCGTTGTTGCCGACCTGGTTCCACATCTTCTTGACGAAGCTCTTGTCGTGGAACTTCGCCTGCAGGAACTTGTACAGCGCGAAGTCGCCGTACACCGTGTAGATGCCGTTGTAGGTGAAGGGCAGGCTCGGAATCATGATCGGGCTGCTGGGGAGGTACTGGTAGTAGTCGTTGATCGTGGGGTAGACCTCGTCCTCCATCCAGACGGCCGAGCCCTCCATGAACCATCGCGGCTGCCTGATGTTGTAGCCGAACTGGATCGCGTGGAAGAACTCGTGCGCCGCCGTCACTCGCAGTGAACCGATCGGAGGGGTGGGGTTCTGACCCTGCGGGTCGAACTTGCTGGGATCGAAGTTGTTGTCGAGGGCGCAGTACGCCGAGGTCTTGGTGGTGCTGGCGCCGTGCGGGTCGGAGGCGCAGTAGCCGTAGATCGGATTCACCGGGGATAGGCCGCCGAGGTTCCCGAGATAGACGTCGATCAGGCCGCTGCCACCGCCAAGGGTGCCGTCGGAGCGTGGGGCGTTGAAGCCCATCCGGCCGACCTCGGCGTTGTAGACCGCGAGCATGGTGTCCGCGGTGAGCTGCGCCTGCTGCGGCGTTGCCGCGTTGGGGCCGAACTGCGTGTAGTGGATGCGGAAGTGCGCGTTGTCGATCGGCGGTGCTTCGTTGGTGAGCGTGAAGAAGTGGCAGGTCGGGTCGCAGAGGACCTTGTCGCCGCCGAAGTCGGTCGGGCGGGCCAGGATCCGGTCGGCCTGGGCGCGCTGCGCGGGCGTCATCGCGGGCCGGGCGAGATAGAGATCGCGCAGGATCATCGTCGCGTCGATGCCGCGGCTCGGAGTGGCCTTGCCCTGCGCGAGCCGCGCGTCCGCGCGCTGCTGCCGGACCAGGGTGCCGTTGAAGAGGGCCTTCGCCCGGCGCAGCGCAGCAGTGGCGCTGGTCCCGGTCGGAGTGGCGGTGGATCCGGCCGCGAGCCGGGCACCGGCACCGGTCTCCGACGAAGTCGTCCAGGAGCTTCCGGGCTGGTCGCCCGAGGCCCGCTGTGCGGTGGCATTCGCGGGGGCGACCGCGAGGCCGACCGAGAGGGCGAGAGCGATGCCACCGAGCGTGGCCAACCGAGATCTGTGGAGGTTCACCCGGGCAGCGTACGCGACCTCTCCGATAGGTTCGGGCCGATGTCCGTTTCCCCTTCATCCCCGCCGTTGGGCCTCGGCGGCGCGGCCGATGCCGAGGCCGACGTACGCCGGCGCGCGCGGCTGCGGCGGATGCGGATGGTCGCCGGTGGACTGCTGCTCTTCGCCGCGGTCGTCTACCTCTTGACCCGCGACCATGGAGGCTTCCTGGGCTATGTGAATTCGGGCGCCGAGGCGAGCATGGTGGGCGCGATCGCGGACTGGTTCGCGGTGACGGCGCTCTTCCGGCATCCGCTCGGTCTGCCGATCCCGCACACGGCCTTGGTGCCCAAGCGCAAGGACGAGTTCGGGCGCAGCCTCCAGGACTTCTTCTCCGAGAACTTCCTGTCGGAGGAGGTGATCCGCGAACGCATCGCCGTCGCCGAGATCCCGGGTCGGGTCGGGGTCTGGCTGGCCGTGCCGGACAACGCGCGGCGGGTCGTCGCGGAGTCCTCCAATGTCCTCGCGATCGGTCTCGGCAAGCTGCGCGATGCCGACGTGGAGGCGCTGGTCGCCGACGTACTGCTGCCGCGGCTGCGTGAGGAGCCCATCGCGCCCGTGGCCGGAGCGCTGCTCGCCGAGATCGTCGCCGACGACGCTCACCACGGCTTCGTCGACCTGGTCCTCGAGGAGGGCCACCGCTGGCTGGTCAACAACCACGACACCTTCACCAGCGTCCTGGGCGAGCGGGCACCGACCTGGGTGCCGGAACGGCTCAACGACGCGGTGACCAATCGGCTGCATCAGGAGGCGGTGCGCTGGCTCGACGACATCAGGCGCGATCCGCTGCATCACGCCCGCTATGCCCTCGACGACCTGCTTCGCCAGCTCGCCCAGGACCTGCTCAACGACCCGCAGACCCAGGAGCGGGCCGAGGCGCTCAAGGGGCGGCTGCTCGAGCAACCCCAGCTGACCGCCGCGGGCCTGTCCCTGTGGGCGGCCTTCCGCCGCGCGCTGGTCGCCGGGCTCGAGGACACCGACGGGCCCTTGCGGCGGCGTGCGCGCGACGAACTCGTCGCGCTGGGGGAGCGGCTGGGCACCGACGCGGCGCTGCGTGCGCGGGTGGAGTCGATCGGCGCCGACTTCGCCGTGTGGGCGATCGATCGGTACGGCGACGAGCTCGCCGCCGTCATCACGCACACGATCGAGCGCTGGGACGGCGAGGAGGCCGCTCGCAAGATCGAGCTCCACGTCGGCCCCGACCTGCAGTTCATCCGGATCAACGGCACCATCGTCGGCGGGCTCGTCGGTGTCCTGATCCACGCGGTGAGCCAGACTCTGGGACGATGGTGACCTGATGAGATTCGGCAAGAAGCGACCCGAGGCCCCCGTCGACGACGTACCGATCCGCGACGACGTGATCCGGCTCGGTCAATTCCTCAAGCTGGCCAATCTGGTCGACTCCGGCTCCGACGCCAAGCTCGTCATCGCCGAGGGCGAGGTGCTCGTGGACGGTCAGGTCGAGACCCGGCGCGGCCGCCAGCTCGCCGACGGATCCGTCGTCGAGTACGCCGGCCGCCGCGCCCGGGTGGTCAAGGGAGACGGCGAGATCGACGTCCCCTGGTGATTCGGGGTCAGCGGACTTCGAGCAGGTCCACCACGAAGACGAGGGTCTCGCCCGGCTTGATGACGCCGCCGGCGCCGCGGTCGCCGTAGCCGAGGTGCGGCGGGATGACGAGCTGGCGGCGGCCGCCCACCTTCATGCCCTGGACGCCCGTGTCCCAGCCGGAGATGACCTGGCCGACGCCGAGGCGGAACTGCAGCGGCGCGCCCCGGTTGTACGACGCGTCGAATTCCTCACCGGTCGAGTGTGCGACGCCGACGTAGTGCACCGACACGGTGGAGCCGGCGGTGGCTTCGGTGCCCTCGCCGACGCTCAGGTCGGTGATGACCAGGTCGCTCGGCGGGGTGGGGTCGACGAAATCGATCTCGGGCTTCTCCATGCCCCGAGCCTACGGGCTGGTGCGGACGTCATACGAGTTGGTGCCCATGGGAGCCGACTCGTATGACGTCGCGGATCACATCTGATGGACATACGAGTCGAGCTGGTCGCGCTCGAACTCCACCCGGTCGATGTGTGCCTTCACGACATCGCCGATGCTGATGATGCCGACGAGAGTCCCGTTGTCGACGACGGGCACGTGGCGGAAGCGCCGGTTGGTCATCAGCCGCCGGGTGTCCTCGAGGCTGTCGTCGGACGAGACGCTGTGCACCGCCGAGGTCATGATCGTCGCGACGGTCCCGCCGAGACTCGCCTCGTCCTCGTAGAGCCGTCGTACGACGTCGCGCTCGCTGACGATGCCGTCCAGTGCCTGACCGTCCGAGGAGACGATCACCGCGCCGATGTTGTGGGCGGCGAGCAATTGCAGCAGCTCGCGCACACTCGCCTCGGGCCGGATCGTGACGATCTGGGCGCTCTGCTTGCCATCCAGGACTTCGCGGATCTTCATCGTGACCTCCGCCGTGTGTGGTGGAAGATCAACCGTAGGGCAGGATCCGTCGCTCCACCAGACCTCCGGGCGAGGTGTCAGTCCTCGTCGAGGTCGGTGCGCCGCCGGTCGCTGAGCTGGTGCACCGAGCCGAGGCGGTCCTCCTCGACCGGGGCGCCACCCCACTCCGCGGGGTCGATCTCGCCGAGGAAGGCGAGCGCCTGGTCGTGAAGTTTCCCGTTGCTGGCCAGGGCATTGCCGCCGTTGGGGCCGGGCTCGCCCTCGAGCGAGGTGAAGACGCCGCCGGCCTCACGCACGATCACGTCGAGGGCGGCCATGTCGTAGAGCTCCAGCTCCGGTTCGGCCGCCAGGTCCACGGCGCCTTCGGCGAGAAGCATGTAGGACCAGAAGTCGCCGTACGCGCGGGTGCGCCAGCA
>JASLCW010000284.1 GCA_030151765.1 Marmoricola sp. | reverse complement strand
GCCGTACACCAGCAAGCTGCCGACGCACGGGCGCCGCTCGCACGTCTTCTACGCGAAGTGGAACGGCAAGGGCTCCGGTCACCTGACGCTCACCTCCAGCATGCTCGCCGCCGCCGGTGCGCCGATCGGCTCGGGCAATGCCCTCTACTACCGGATGTGGTCGATCAACAAGAAGGGCACCAAGCGCCACGTGCGTACCGACGGGCAGCTCCGCACCGTCATGCCGCGCGGCTATGCGACCTCGGGCAAGCGCCCGATCACCATCGCCAGCTACAACGTGCACTCGGCCTTCCAGAACGAGGTCGGCACCAAGCGCGACTGGTATCAGTACCGGCTGCACGGGGTGGCCGCCAACATCGCGCAGACCCGCCCCGGGATCATCACGCTGCAGGAGGCACTGCCCTCGCCGCGCACGAGTCGCTACAACCCGGGCGATAAGACTCAGCTGGAGTCCCTGGTGGACCAGCTCAATGTCGATGTCCGTGGTACCGGCAGCGTCTACGCCGCCACCCGTTACGACTACTACGACACCGCAGCGGACGGCACGAAGTACTGGGGCACCCAGCAGGGCATGCGGATCGTCTATGACACCACGCGCTACCGGATGATGAGGGACGTCGAGTACTGCCACGACGGCCGGGCCAGCCGCCACGACAACAGCTCCTGCTCGATCATGCTGCCGCGCGGATCGCAGGCGGTGGCGCGGACGCGGTGGGCGACGTACCAGCAGTTCCACCCGATCGACGCCGCGGGTGCGGACGTGGGCAGCCCCTTCTGGGTGGTCTCGGTGCACCTCGACCAGGCCGGCATCACGACACGTACCTACAACGCGCTGCGACTCCAGCAGATCCAGACCGTGCTGGCGAAGCTGCCCGCGCCCGCCGGTCAGCCGGTCATCATCGGCGGCGACTTCAACGACTTCCAGAACGACCAGGGGCCGGGCGGCAACAGTGCGCACGACTACCTCGTCACGCACGGCTTCTACGACACCGTGGCGGCGCAGCAGCAGGTGAACCTCCAGTACCCGACCATCGACAACAACTTCGTCGCGCCGAAGCCCGGTGTCAACGGAATGGGTGTCCGGATGGACTCGATCCTGACGCGCGGCATCACGGGCTCGACCCGCTTCGAGATCAAGACGACGGCCTCGAACGGCGTACCGCCCTCGGACCACAACATGATCGTGGCCACCACCGCGCTGCCCTGAGGCGTCGATAGGCTGACGCCGTGACTCTCAGGGTGGGCGTGCTCGGCGCGCTGGGCAAGGTCGGTGCCGAGGTGTGCAAGGCGGTCGAGGCCGCCGAGGACATGGAGCTGGTGGCGCGCATCGACGCCGGTGACGACCTGGCCGGGCTGGTCGGCGCCGGCGCGGAGGCGATCGTCGACTTCACCCACCCCGACGTCGTCATGGGCAATCTCGCCTACTGCGTCGAGCAGGGCATCGACGCCGTCGTCGGCACCACCGGCTTCGACGACGAACGGCTCGCCACCCTGCGCGGGCAGCTCGGGGCGGATCCGCGCAGCGGTGTCCTGATTGCGCCGAACTTCTCGATCGGCGCGATCCTGATGATGCGCTTCGCGGCCGAGGCGGCGCGGTTCTACGAGTCGGTGGAGATCGTGGAACTGCATCACCCGACCAAGGCGGACGCGCCCTCGGGCACGGCCCGGCGTACCGCCGAGTTGATCGCCGTCGCCCGCCGCGAGGCCGGTCTCGGCGCCGTGCCGGACGCCACCAGCACCTCGCTCGAGGGCGCCCGCGGCGCCGTCGTCGACGGCATCCACGTGCACGGCCTGCGGATCCGCGGGATGGTGGCCCATCAGGAGGTCGTGCTGGGTGCGCCGGGGGAGACGCTGACGATCCGCCACGACTCCCTGGACCGGGCCTCGTTCACCCCGGGGGTGCTGCTCGGCCTGCGCCGGATCGGTACGGCGCCCGGATTGACCGTCGGCCTGGAGAACTTCCTCGACGACTGATCCGGGGCGACCCCACGGGGCGGGGGATTCTGCACAACCTCGCAACGCAAGGACCTGCAGGTTTCTGCAGCTGGGAGGGGGGCACCGTGCAGACATGCGGATACCCACCTCCTCGCGGCTCGGCCGCCTGACGGCCACGGCGACGGTCACTGCCCTCGGCGCCACCGGCCTCGTCCTGGCTGCCCCTGGCAGTGGTTCGGCCTCCGACCCGGCCCACAACCGCCCTGGCCTGGCGATCAAGGCCGCGGAGCAGCACGCCGGTCGCACGCACTTCGGCGCCGACCAGGTTTTCACGCTTCGCACCGAGCACACCGACGCGGACGGCACCTCGCACGTCCACCTCGATCGGAGCTACCACGGGCTGCCGGTGGTCGGCGGCGATGTGATCGTCCACCAGGGACCCGCGGGGGCCTGGCAGGGAGCCAGCCTGAGTCTCGACCAGCCGCTGACGCTGGCCGCGACCCCGGTCGTCACCTCCGCCACTGCCGCGACGCACGCGCTCGACCACCTGGTGAAGGGCATCCGTGGCGCGAGCGTCAAGAAGCGCGCGCTGGTCGTGGACGCGACGGGCACGACGCCGCGGTTGGCCTGGCAGGTCCGCACCGGTGGCACGCAGAAGGACGGTACGCCGAGCCGGCTGCTCACCTACATCGATGCCCGCACCGGCGCCTTCATCCGCAATGAGCAGACGATCGAGACCGTCGACGGCAGCGGGCAGAGCCTCTACGAGGGCACCGTCCCGCTGCAGCTGACCCAGTCGGGTTCGTCGTACCAGCTCAAGGACCCGACGCGGGGAGGGACCTACACGACGGAGATGAACAACAAGTCCGACGGGCTCCTCTGCACGCTGCTCTCGCTGGGTTGCTCGGCCGGCACGCTCTACACGAGCCCGGACACCTCGTTCGGCAACGGGGCCACCTCGAGTCGCGAGTCCGCCGCCGTCAGCGCGCAGTACGGCTCCAACGAGACCTGGGACTACTACAAGTCGACCTTCGGCCGTAACGGCATCTTCG
>JASLCW010000259.1 GCA_030151765.1 Marmoricola sp. | reverse complement strand
GGGCCCGGATGAATCGAAGACGGAGGGGTGGAAGCCGGCCGTACCCACAGGGCGCAACCCAAGCCGGGCGGTGAGCCGAAAGGCGAGGGTGCCCACCTAGCCGCAACCAGAAGCCGAGCCGTACCGACTATCCAAGAAGGCGAGACAAGAGCAAGCCGCCAGCGAGGGAGGGGAACCCCACCGGGCAGCGTGCGAGGACACAGGCCTGACTACGCCACGACCTCCAGCGCCCGCCGCGCAGCGTTGTAGCCGCACATGCCGTGAGCTCCGGCCCCCGGGGGCGTGGCGGCGGAGCAGAGGTAGACGCCGGAAAGGCCTGTGTCATAAGGATGAACAGTCGCCCGGGGACGGAAGACGAGCTGCAGCGGATCGTTCGCGCCGGTCGTGATGTCGCCGCCGACATAGTTCGGATTGTGCCGCGCCATCTCCGTGGTGCTGCGAACCGCGGTTGCGCGGATCCGGTCGCGGAAGCCGGGTGCGAAGTCCTCGATGCGATCGACGATCGTCTCGGTGGCATCGCCGGCGTAGCCCGCGGGCACATGCGCGTAGGCATAGAGCGGATGCAGGTCGCCCTGCGAGCGCGAGGGATCGGCGACGTACTGCTGGCCGACGAGGATGAAGGGGTGCGCGGGCATGCGGCCCGCGGCGACCTCGCGTTCGGCGACGATCGTCTCGGCGGCGGTACCGGCGACGTGAACGGTGCCGGCGCTCCGGGAGGCCTCATGACGCCAGGGCACGCCGCCCTCGATCGCGAAGTCGACCTTGAAGGCGCCGGGTCCGTGGCGGAAGCGCGTGTAGGCGCGGCGCACCCGCTCCGGCAGCTGATCGCCGACGATCGCGGCGGCCGCGCCCGGAGCGGTGTCGAGCATGACGATGTCCGGCGAACCGAGCTCCCGGAGCGAGGTGACGGTACGACCGGTCTCGAAGCGCACCCCGTAGTCGGTGCAGCGATGCAGGACCGCGTCGCGGATCGCCACCGAACCCCCGACCGCCGCCGGCCAGCCGTAGCGATGGGCAGCGGTGCCGAGAGCGACCCCGATCGCCGACGAGGCAAGGGAATTGAGGGGCCGGAAGGCGTGTGCGGCGACGCCGAGGAAGAGCGCCTGCGCCTCATCCGATCCGAAACGACGGGCCAACAGGGTGGCCGGCATCCCCGAGTAGGCGCCGAAGCGCGCCAGGGGAAGCGGGTGGTGGGGGAGATGCAGGATCGGCTGCAGGAATTCCGCGCCGATCACATCGAAGCGCTTCGTCAACGGCCCGAAGGTACGACGCCAGCCCGACCCACCCGCACCGAGCGAGGCCGCGGTCGCGTCGACGGACCGTACGACGGCCGCCCCGCCGCCATCCGCGAAGGGATGGGCGTACTCGTGCTCCGCCCACGCCCAGCGCAGCCCGGCGCCGGCGAGATCGAACTGCCGGGCGAAGGGGGTGTCGATCGCCAGCGGATGCAGCCCCGAGCATTCGTCATGGATCAGCCCGGGGAGGGTCAACTCGCTCGATCGGGTGCCGCCGCCGAGAGTGTCGGCCGCCTCGATGACGGTGACCTGGACGCCGGAGGCGGCAAGAGTGAGGGCGGCAGCCAGCCCGTTCGGGCCGCTGCCGACCACCACTGCCGATGTCATACAACCGTCTCCTGCTGAGTCAGCGTCTGCAGGCGTTGATAGCCGGGCGCGGTCCAGGTCACGTTGAGCGGCACGGGACCGTTGGGAAGCCAGGGCTGCTCGGCGACACAGTCGAGAGAGGTCCAGGTGCCGCGTTCGACGACACCGAGTGCCGCGTCGATCACCTGGTACTCCTGGGTCTTCTTGTGCAAGGGCTGACCCTCGGCATACACGACGACAAGGTCGCCGGGCGCGAACTGCAACCGTCGCTGTACGGCGTCGATCAGGTGCTTATTGTGCAGGTGCCCGTCGCCGAAGTTCCAGCCCAGGATGGTGTTGCAGACCAGTTCGCCCTCGCGGACGGTGCGCGCGTCGATGTCGTCGAGGTGCTCGTAGGCGACCGAGAAGAGCCCGCGTCCCTGGCCGTGCATCGACCTCCAGCCGAGAATCCGTTGCGCCATCATCTCGGCGTGGTCGGGCTCGTACTTCATGGCGATCAGCTGGTCGACCTGCGGGATCACGAGGGGGAGCTCCTTGAGGCGTTCCTCCACACCCGGGCGCATCGCCCAGACGGCGGTGGCCCAGTTGCCGGAGTACTGACGCATGCCGGGCAGGAAGGAGACCAGGTCCGGACGCAGCTCGCCCAGGATCGGGAAGGCCAGCCCGAGCGCGAACATCGGGATCAACAGCCAGCCGGGGCCGGCGTCGTAGATCGAGAAGACCGACGGGTCGTGGCCGATCCAGAGGGTGAGCGCGACGAAGGAGAAGAAGACATTCCACTCCAGAGGCACCGCGAGCGGGAAGGTCGAGGTGATGAAGAGATGGAAGATCACCAGGCAGATGGCGCCGATCGTGGCGATGGTCGCGTTGGTGGTGAAGAGAAGGATCAGCGGAATCCCTATCTCCACAAGGGTTCCGAAGATGTGTGCCATCACCCACGAGAGCCGTGACGGGAGCATGTCGTCGGGAGCGTTGCGGTAGTGCAGGCGCTTGATCAGCTGGCTCGGCATCGACGGACTGTTGGACACCATCGGCGGTACGACGTGCTCGAAGTAGGGCGTGAACTTCGAAACGCCCGCCCCGATCCAGACACACACGATGACGACCTTGAAGGCGACGATCATCGTCACGAAGTGACCGCTCCCGGCGAGCAGGCAGGACCAGAGCATGATCGGCAGGTACTGCTCGGAGCGCCCGGCCAGGAAGATCACCTTGTCACGCAGGCCGGTCAGCGGCATCAGCACCAGGACCGGGATGAAGGCCCAGCCCGGAATCGTCTGCTGGCCCGGGAATCCGGCGACATCGCGAGCGGCCATCGCGAGGGGGAGCACCAGGCTGGCGAGGACGCCGGCGTACAGGAGGACGTCCAGGGGTGTGCGGGTGTCGCCGCCGGTGCCGGGCACCTTGCCGGGCCAGGGTGCCATCCGGATCGTGCCGGGACGCAGCCAGTAGCGCCAGCCGCCCGTCATCGGCTTGAAGTGGCCGCACAGCGGACCCCAGGCGCCGCCGAGGCCGAGCACCTCGAGCAGCATCAGCCAGACCGCGAGCTTCTGATAGGTGACGATGTTGTGCCACCACGAGCTGACATCGGTGAACTGCACGTCGCTGGTCAGCGAGGTGAGATAGATGCCGAGCGCGAGGTAGAGGCCGAGCATCTTCAGGACGTAGATGACGTTGAGGACCTTCGGTGTGCCGAAGCCTTCGTAGGTCCAGTCCTGCGCGTGGACCCGGACCCGCTCGCGCAGCGGCATCCGCAGGAAGTCGGCCGGCGGGACGGGCGGGGTGGCGGGGGTGAGGAATCCCATCTCAGGCTCCTGTCGTTTCGTGCCGGCTGCGCAGGGTCGGCTTGTCGAGCTTGCCGATCGGGTTCTTGGGCAGGCTCTCGAGAAGCGTGATGGTCACCGGGACCTTGACCTTCGCCAGGTTCGCCCGGCAGAGATCGAGGAGTTCCTCGATGCCGACCTCGCGACCCGGATAGGCCGCCACATAGGCGACGGGGACCTCGCCGTACAGCGGGTCGGCGGCGCCGATCACCGCGGCCTCCATCAGGTCCGGGTGGGTGAGCAGGACGCTCTCGATCTCCTTGGGATAGATGTTCTCGCCGCCGCGGATGATCAGGTCCTTGATCCGGTCGACGATCCGCAGATAGCCGTCCTCGTCGAGGATCCCGACATCGCCGGTGTGCAGCCAGCCGTCGCGCAGGGTCTCCGCGGTCGCCTCGGGGCGATTGAGATAGCCGACCATCACGTTGGCTCCCTTGACGACCACCTCACCGCGCTCGCCGGCCGGGAGGAGGTTGCCATCGGGCGCCATGATCGCCACCTGCTGACCGGGAAGGGCGGGGCCGACGGTGCCGATCTTGCGGACGCCGTCGATCGGATTGGAGCAGGAGGCGCAACTGCCCTCGGTGAGCCCGTAACCCTCGACGAGCTTCACCCCCAGAGTCTTCTCGGCGGCGTCGAGGAGTTCCTTGGAGGCGGGGGCGGCGCCGCACACGGCGTACCGGACCGAGGACATGTCGGCGCCGGCGTACTGGGCGACGAGCATCGCGAAGACGGTCGGTACGCCGGAGAAGAAGGTCGGGCGCAGCCTCTCGACGGCCGTGAAGAAGGCGTCCGGGGCGAAGCGTCCCATCACGCTGAGCTGGCCACCCGCCCGGATCGTGCTCAGGAAGCTCACGAAGAGGGCGTTGGAGTGGAAGAGCGGGAGGAAGAGCAGGCAGTGGTCATCGGGGGTGGTCCCGATGTGCGCGAGCATCGACGCGGTCATGGCGTCGACGTTCGCGTGGCTGAGCATCACGCCCTTGGGCCGCCCGGTGGAGCCGCTGGTGTAGATCAGGAGGGCGAGGTCGTCGGGGGCCGTCGCTGTCGG